>NZ_JBIUHC010000240.1:0-10773 GCF_044627735.1 Cupriavidus sp. CuC1
TTTAAGCCGCGCCCGGATAGGAGCGCCTGATCCAGGCTGGATGACGACATTCTGATCGGCAGCTTGATGCAAGAGGCTTGGCTGACTCTGGAGCAAGTGGCCGCAGAAAGATACCACTGGGGCCGCTGTCTGGAAGGCGGTGCCTTCAGTTTGCCGAGGTCCCCGCAAGCCGGCCGTTCCTCGCTGGCCTTCGCTAGTTGCACCAGGGCCGCTATGGATTGGTATTGTCCCAGCGAAGCGTTGCGTCAGGTGTCTTGCCGCCTATCAGCGCTTCGGCGATCGGCCCCGGGGTGGGCCGTCAGATGAAGATCGCCGATTCATGCTGTGCGGGGCTACCTGTTGAGTGGCGTGCTTTCTTCTAGCTTGGAGTAGCCGTGCGCTTCAATGACTGCAGGAGCCACAACAATGTACCCCAGTGACCTGAGTAGTGTCACTGCTTCAATTTCAGCGTCAGTGTGAGGCGGTTGTTTTGAAGGCGGCACGAAGGCTGTGGCCGCTCTCAGCGCCGCATCGTGCGGGAGCTCTCGGAGATGGTCGTCCTGGCTGCTAGCAACGAGCTTGCAGCGCTGCGCATTGGGTCTCCAGGTGACCTCCACCGCGGTACAGAATTTGCCGGTGAAAAGCTTTAATTGCGAGCTTGCTTTCAGCCACGCTACAAAGGATTCGCGAGACGCAGGCTGATACCCTTGCAACAGAGTTTCAAGATTCTTCTGTGGCAAGCCCTGCCCCTGGGAGGAAGGCTCTTCCAGCAGTGACAACTGCAGCGCCACGCGCTCGCGGTCAGCTTCCTCGTAAATGAGGTATTCGTTGTCAACGACGCCTTCGCGAAGCAGTTCGCACAGCAACGCCCAAGCCCTGGGATTCTTCTCGATGCAGCCTTCCAGGCCAGGGTCCAGGCTCGCCAGAATTGCGAGCATCGATTGGTGCCTGCCCGACGCGACTTCGAGTGCGAAGGAAGCGGCATTGCGGGATGGGCTAGCCCGGCGCTGGAGCATTTGCAGGGACTCGTCCTTGTACTCCTGGATCTCGGCAAGGGTCTCGGCAGCCTGGCTCCAGGCGTACTTCTCGAGATTTTCAGAAAGTTTTCGCGCAGCCCTGGCCATGTCATAGGCGAGAACGCCAACATAGCTCTTGCACGCAGCGCATTGGCACTGGAGACGCCCGTAATGCAAAAATCCGGCATACACCCGTTCCTGATGCCCGCAGTGATCGCACTCGAGCGCAAAGCCGCCCTGGCGGGCCGGGCGCTGATTGGCAAGTAGCCCATCGACCTGGTATCGCGCCGGATTATCGCAACACGGACAGCCCCAAATGATCTTGTGAGAGCCGTCGCGTGCCGCCACCCTGCCAAATTGACGTTCCAGCGCACTGCGCGGAATGCCCTGCGCCCGTCCGAGCACGTCGGCTGAGTAGCGCCAGTAGAAGTAGGAGTGAGCGGCAGCTGCCACATCCGGACCGTGCTCGCGCAGCTCCTGTAGCACCCGTGGTGTGTGCCGAATCCGATCGGCAAGGCTATCGACCATGAGGGACCGGCCCGGAACAAGCGCCTCGAGGGCCTGGCGGCTCTGCTCGACAAAGGCAGGCACATGCTCGCGGCGGATGGCGTCTTCCTCCTTGAGCCAGCGAGAATGTCCCGGCAGCGTGTTAAGTGCATCGATGGCTTCTTTGAGTTCTGCTATCGGTGGGCAGGCCAGAAAGGAAAACGGCTTGCTGAACAGCAATGTTTCTATCATCGCATCGTCTCCGGCAGAACGGCACCCCTCCCGGGCCTGGGCGGGGTGCCGCGAAACGCCTACGGTCAGTCAGTTGGCTCAGCACTTTGCAACTGGCCCTGCTGCCCTCTACAAGCACGCTCGCCAATCGCTGCAGGTGGGTGCCCGTGGGTGGGCCCCGTGGATTTAGCAGCGGCGAGGTATAGCCATACCCCGTCAGACCGGCTGGACATCGACGGGCGTGACCTGGCCATCAATGGGACGAAGCGACTCCGGAGGTGATTGCGCAGTACGCCGCTTGCGTCCCATTGGTGATTGCGCAGTACGCCGCCTTGGTGTCCGCCGGCGCGGGGCCCAGCGTGGGTTTCCCCTCGCCGGTGACGGCACAGTAGGCCGCCGTCGTCGGTCTCAACCCAAACTCGCGCGCGCTAAGCCGGGCGCTTGCCTCGGCCAGCGCGCGCAGGCGGGCTTCATCCTGTGGGCCATCAATACCGACGTAGGGGTCATGATGCAGGACATGGCCAAAAATGTGCTCACAGTCGCTCGCATAGCGCCTGGTATCGACAATATGGGCGTGCCAGAATGCGTCTACCTGTTCGCTGGGTACGACTGATGTGTCGGGGTACTTTGCCGCGAGTTTGAGAAACCTGCGGTAACCGGCCTCGGCATCGACCAGGCTTTCGGGGCTCCAATGAGCGGACTTGCCATGTAGAAGCTTGGCTTTGATTCTCGAGAAATCGAGCGCATCGATTGCTTGCCATGACCGTTCAATCGATTGTTTCTGCACTGTCATGATGTGGTTCCTCCTATTGTTGACGCTGGGGCACGCGCCGGAATCCAGAATCAGGCGCGCATCGGCTGCGGTCCCTGCTCAGGTAGCAGGTCGTGCACGGTATGGCTGGAGAGGAACGCGGTGACGTCCTCGGCCGGAATAGGGCGGCTAAAGTAGTAGCCCTGGACTTCGTCACATCCCTCGAGGCGAAGAAAGTCCAGTTGGGCCTCGTTCTCGACGCCTTCGGCCACGACCTCCAGCGCCATCTGATGTCCTAGCCCGATGATTGCGCTCGTGATTTGCGCATCGCTCCTGCTGTCGGGCAGATAGCGTATGAACGAGCGGTCGATCTTCACCGTGTCAATCGGGAAACGGCTCAGGTAGGCGAGCGAAGAGTAGCCGGTGCCGAAGTCGTCAATGGCTAGGCGTACCCCCGTTCGCTTCAGGCGCGACAGCCAGCGCGCCGCTTGCTCGGCATCGCGCATTACCATGCTTTCGGTCAGTTCAAGTTCGAGCAGATGTCCTGGCAAGCCGGCTTGCTTCAGGGCATCGAGAACCACCTGCCTCAGGTCCTTGTCGGCAAATTGCCTTGCGGAAAGATTGACCGAGACGCGTATCGGGGCAATGCCGTCGGCAAGCCATTGCGCATTCTGGCGGCAAGCCTCACGCAGTACCCACGCGCCAATCTGCACGATGGCCCCGCATTCCTCTGCAATCGGGATGAAGTCAGCGGGCATCACCATGCCGAGCTTCGGGTGGTGCCATCGGATCAGGGCTTCCACGCCGGTACAGGAATTGGTGTCCAGCGAGATGCGTGGCTGGTAGTGCAGCACGAACTCATTGTGCTCGAGTGCGCTGCGCAGATGCGCTTCCATGTCGATGCGATTCTGCAGGGACACGCTCATCTCGCGCACATAGTATTGGAAGCCGTTCTTGCCGAGCTGCTTGGCGGCATACATGGCGAGATCAGCATGCTTTAGCAGCGTCTGCGCGTCATCGCCATCTTCGGGAAAGGAGCTGATGCCGATGCTTGCCGTTATCTGCAGCTCCTTGCCATTGACGACAAAGCCGGATGCGAGCGCGGCCTGGATGCGCTTGATGATGCGGTGCAGAAGGGAAAAGTCGTCGATCGGCTCGACCAGTATGACAAACTCGTCGCCACCGAGCCGGGCAATGAGGTTGGCTTCGCCAAGCGTGGCGCTAAAGCGATCTGCCACGGCACGCAGCAAGACGTCGCCCGCGTTGTGGCCCATGGTGTCGTTGACCCTCTTGAACTGATCCAGGTCAACAAAGACGATATCGAGTCGGTGTTGACGGGAGCGGGAGCGAGCGAGGCTGCTCTCGAGATGATTCTTGAACATCAGCCGGTTGGGCAGACCGGTGAGCGCATCGTGATTGGCAAAAAAGCGCAGGGTCTCCTCGGCCTGGCGACGTAGCAGGAAGTGGCCAGTGTGACTAGCTATCGCGCTGGCCATGGCAAGCGCATGTGGATCGCGTGGACGCTTGGTGCGCGAATACAACTCCACCAGTCCAAGCGTGGTCGTGCCCTTGCGCAGTGGGAAAGCGAATACAGTTCGCACGCTCCCGTCGTCCAGCCAGCGATGCTGAGGCAAACGCGCGATAGCACTGCGGCTCGCATACCAACGCGGTTCCGTCAGTGCGTCTGCCTGACCTGCCTGAGGGTCGACCGGCCGTCGTGCCAGCCAAGCATCCAGTTCTTGCTCGCTGGCCCGGCGAACCGGTGCAAGCGCCAAGCCACGTCCTGCATCCGAAGGCCAGAATGCACCCGCCTCCCATTCCGTGCCCGCGACCAGGGTACGGACGATTTTTTCCAGGACTTCGGCTTCGCTGGACACGGTGGCGAGATGCAAGGCAACCAGATGCTCCTGTGCGCGAGCCTGCTCGATGAGCTTTCGCTGGGTGATGTCTTGCGCGGTGCCGCGCAGGACGGCAGTACCCGGTGGGCCATGCGCATGGCCGATCAGGTGAAGCCAACCCATGCGTCCACGTGATGAGCGGTAGGGACATTCGATCTCGAAGGCGACGCGCTCCCGCAAGGCGGTTTGCATCCTCTGCCGTAACACGCCGCGGAAGCGAGGATCGGCTGCGCCTAGAAGTGTTTCGGGTGTGGGATCCAGCACTCGCGCACCCAACAGCCGGGCCATCTCGCGGGAGAAATAGGCCACATTACGCTCAAGGTCGATACGCCAATCCCCCAGGTGCGCGATCCGCTGCGCCTGGGCAAGCCCCTCTTGACTCTCGCGCAGGCTGTGTGTCATGCCATCGGCCACCGCCAGGGCACGTGAGCGGGAACTGGATAGCGCGTAGGCCAGCCCGGCCAGCAGCGCGGTAATGATCAAGCCGGCCCCAAGCACCACACTCTTCAGGTAGCGTTGCGGGCCCGCCATGGCCTGGGCATCGGCGGAGAAGACAATGAGCCAGCGCCGCCCTCCAAACGGCTGTGCCACCTCCTTGCGCAGGAAGGAACGATCGTCCGATACGCTTGCCCGCTGGAGCGCGGCATGCTCGTCGCTAGCGGCAAGCTGTACGGCGCTGGCCCGGCTAGCAGCCTTGGCACTGGGGGGGGCGGTGGCCGTCATGCCGCCGGCGCTGTTGTACAGCAGCGTCGCCGGGGATGGCGGTACTGGTTCGCCATCGAGTTTCCCGGCGTCGTACAGTTCGAAGTGGGTCCCATACACGCGCTGGTTGCCGGCGATCTCCCCAAGCAGACCGCTGATTCGTATGCCAGCCCCAACGGAGCCGATATAGGCATGGCGGCGCTGCTCCACTGAATCGAGCGGCTGGCCCTTTCTGTAGACCGGAAGGCGCAAGGCAATGCCGACGTGGGGACCTTTTGCTTCGCTGAAGATCAGGCGCCCGCTGCTCACTGCCTGCCCACTGTCACGGGCTCTTTCGAGGGCGGCCAGGCGCCCCGGCTCAGCACCCATGTCGATGCCGATCGACGGCAAGTTGTTGTGGAGCGGCTCGACATAAGTCAACACGAAATAGGCTGGCCGCTCTCCTGCGGGACGGATGGAGAACGCTACTCCGGCGTCGCGCAGGACCGCGTCCTTGCGCTGGCTGGCGACAAAGCTGGCCAGCTCGGAGGCCGGCACATAGGGCGCGTAGTTCAGCGTCTGGAACCCGGGGTAGCGTTGTTCCAGGTTGAGGCCATTGACGAAGTCGCGGAATTCCTCGCGCGAAATATCATCACTAGCGCCGAAGAGCGCCTGCATGGTTACCAGGACGTCGGTGTAGAGCCGGATACGCGTATCGATCTGCTGGGCGATATCGTTGGTATCGCTCTTGAATCGCAGGCGCGCATCCCTCTCCAGCAGCTCTGTGTAGAGCGAATGCACGACGATCGTGCTAAGCAGGCCGAGCAGCAGCGCGCCGAGTGTAACGGCGGTCGTACTGACGCGTCCGAGCGGACGCAGCAATGGCGTCAGTAGCTTGCGCACACGATACCCCCCGGAACGTGACGTGTGGACTGCAGACGTAAGCGATCAAGCGGCGATGGTGTCAGCCGGCTACTGCTGGGCCGCCGCCGGGGCGCGCGGATTTGCGCAGCGTTGTTTTACCTGTCTCTACAACGTTATCCCAAATTGGAGCAGGAGCAAGGCCGAATACGGTTGTAGAGTCCCCACTTAAGTGGGGGGGGGTGCGCCCTATGTGCCTAGTCAAGCATGAGGGGCGGAAAGGCTGCCGCCGCGCGGCAAGGCGAACAGCTCGTCGCAGCGCCGTCTGGCAGGCGCCAAGCTTCCCTGGAACTCGTCATATACAAAGCCCGCCGCAAACGGCCCGCGCTCGTAGTACAGCGAACCGCTCAGAATCAGTGACCCCATAGAGGGTGATGCTCGATTGCGCATGCGATGCGCCGGCTATTGTGGACAGCAGCGTAGCCAAATGACCTCAAGGCACAAGTAGCGGCCGAGATGACATCTTCGTAATTGAATGGCCATCCATTCGTTACCGCTGTCTCAATACACTGATCTCCGCGTTGAAGCCACGCACTCATCGATCTGGAGATCACGATGGAAAACCTCAAGCAAGCAATTCTGACCACTGCAATCACAATGATGTTCTCCGGTATCGCCGCTGCGGCTACCGTAGACTCTGGTAGCTCGGACGCGCCGCAGGATGGCGGCAGTCGCGTGACCCAGAAGCGCGACCCATTCACGGACGGGGCGCATGACGGTTCGCGCGACTTGTCCGTGGTCTGCGCAAGATCGGCATCGTTTGACGGGTACTCGGACGGCCGATAAGTAGCGGATGCTCTTGGCTCAGCGATCCGAGCGCCAATCACCGGAGGGCGCTCGGCCCTTACCCCAATCCCATGTCGTTTCCCGCCCAGTGGCGAGCGTGACTTCCGTCGCGAGTGGTATAGCCCGGGGCGCCGCGATGCGTCTGCCTGGGCTTGGCCGCCGGTTCGGCTGGCGTTGGCAATCCGCTGGATTCTCGATCAGGGCCCGACGATTGCGCTGTGGGGCCCACGTCGCCCGGACCAGTTACGCGGCATCAATGACGCATTCGGATGGATGCTGAGCACGCAGGACAAGGCTGACATCGATACATTGCTCGCACAGCATGTGACCGATCCAGTCGGTTCGGACTTCATGGCGCCGTCGCGGCGCTGGCACGAACGAGGGGAGACAACGATCCAAGCGGCCGCTGCTCAGGCGCGCGCGCGCCGGGCGGCGCTAGTCGCGAGCAACGCTGTCAATCCCGCAGCGAACAGCGGTCCCGCCGCCTGAGCAGCGACAGCATGCAATGCACCCACTTCCCACGCTGCCAGCACCCACAGGACCACGCCGATAGCAAGCCAGCCGTCGTCGACGAAGAGACCCACCAGTTCCTCGGTCACCTTCGCGAGACGGCCTTGATCGGGGGGAGGGGGCGAGGCTGTTGCGTTTGGCAATGGGGAGGACGTGCTCCGCAGATGCCCGCAAAGGCGAACCATACCCAGGGCAACGACAAGGAAGGCGCCGATAAGCGCCAGGATCGCCCAATCTTCGCCGGGCCACGATAGCTTGATACCCTCGCCCACCCAGAAGGTCCCGAAAGCAGCAAGCATGACGCCAACGGCGAACTTGAGGGCGTTTTCCGGAACCTTGGCCAGCGGCCGATGCAGCCAAAACCCGAGCATCACCACGACCAGCAGCGCGAGGAGGGCACCAATGGACGCGGGGAGGATCATGCGGCCGCTCGCGCCAATCGCAATGACGATGAACACCACCTCAATCCCTTCCAGCATCACGATCTTGAATGCGGTCGCGAACGCCACCGCATCGATCGCCTCGCCAATTGGGCCGTCTTGCCGCCGCAAGGCTTCGGTTTGCCGAGCGAATGCCTGCGCTTCGTCATGCAGCGGCAAGATGCCTGCCGCCCGCAGCACTGCCTTGCGCAACCAGCGCAGACCGAATAGCAGCAACAGCGTACCGACCACCAATTGGGCCACCGGTAGCGGAATCCTGGCGAGCGCGGGGCCTAGTGCTACGACCAGTAGCGTCAGGACGGCCAGCGAGGCTGCGGTCCCTAGCAGCGCCGAGCGCCAGCCGCGGACGGCGCCAACCGCCAGCACGATGGTTAGTGCCTCCACGAACTCGACCATGGAGGCCATGAATGCTGCGAGTATCGATGGTCCTGCCGAAGTCCATTCCATCATGTTCCTCTCCTATTTTCCAGGCTGTCGATTTTTTTCCGGGTGCAGGGGCGGTGAAGCCCACTTTTCAGGCAACGCTCAGGTCTCCACCACGGGCACCAGTACCAGTACTTGAGTTCGTGGACCACCGGTAGCGCAATGGAGCGACAGCAGTGAATTCTAGGGAGCGCAGAGACGGGAAACCCTGTCAATTCAATTACAGATTTGTCATCCAGGGCTACCGCGCCTGGGACTATCATGCGATCACGCAAGGCGCCAAGGCGCGCCGTGCTGGCACTAGCTAGACGGGGACGAGCATGAGAATTCTGGTGGTGGAAGACGAGCCTAAGACTGGCGCGTACTTGCGCAAGGGGCTCACCGAATCCGCCTTCGTGGTCGACCTGGCCGTAACCGGCGCCGATGGCCTGCATCTGGCGGTGGAAGTGAGCTACGATTTGATCATCCTGGACGTAATGCTGCCCGACACGAACGGCTGGGAAGTGCTCAAGCAACTGCGTGAGCACAAGGACACGCCGGTACTGTTCCTGAGCGCATGCGACGAGGTAGCGGATCGTGTGCGTGGCCTGGAACTCGGCGCCGACGGCTATCTGGCCAAGCCCTTTGCGTTCGTCGAACTGCTGGCGCGGGTGCGTACTCTACTGCGACGCGGCCCGGCGCGCGAGGCCGTCCGCATCGAGATCGATGACCTCGAGATCGACCTGATCCGCCACCGCGTGACGCGCGCCGGGCGCAGCATCAAACTCACGCCGCGCGAGTTTTCGCTGCTGCATTTCCTGGCGCGCCGGCAGAGCGAGGTGCTAAGCCGCACACAGATCGCCTCGCACGTATGGGAGATGAATTTCGAATCCGACCGCAATGTCGTGGACGTGGCGGTGAGCCGCCTGCGTGCCAAGATGGATGACGATTTCCATACCAAGCTGATCCATGGCGTGCGCGGGGTAGGCTATGTGCTGGAACGCCGGGAGCCCTGATGTGCAGGCTCTCTCACTCACCACCCGCCTGGCGTTCGCCTTTTGCCTGATTGCTGCGACTGTGTTTGGTAGCGCGGGGACCTACCGGTACCGCGCGCTGGCTACGCAGGTGATCTGCCGCGACGATGCGGAGCTGCTGCGCAAGGCGGCACGCGTGCGCAATGAGCGGATGGCGCAGGGCGCGCCGGATTCGGCTTTCGGCCTCAAGGCGATTCGCTCGTGGACCACGCGTGAAGGCTTCGCGCGGCTTTCCCAGTTGTCGGCCGATCTGGCGCATGATTTCCGCACGCCCATCTGCGGCCTGCCGACTGCGCGCACGCAAGTGTTGCTCCCCCACGCGCAGGAACACCCCTAAGGCAGGCCTGGAGCGCGGCCGTGGAGATCGATATCGCGGTGCAGGAAGCGGCCTGGCCTAGCATCTCCTGCCAGATATCGGCCGGCGGCTGCGGGGGCGGCGTGAGCGCGTCCAGGTTGTCACACTTTGCGCCGCTGCGGTCGGGCGCCAGGCCCATGGGCAGCCTGTCGTAAGCCGGCATCAACGAAAGGGGCAGCGCTGTCATGCAAGAAGGCGAGGTTGCCAGAATGCCTTTTGGCTGAAGGCCCATGGACGGGTCGCAAGGGCTTCGAGCAGCTCGGCCAGCCCGCTAGCGCAAGTTGCCGGCGGGACGGGAGGGTAAAGCCTGCAGACAGCCTTGTGAAGGCGGGTGGCCGATCTGCGCGGCTTTGCTTGGCTACTTTTTCGGCGGCGCGGCGCTAAACGTCTTGTTGGCAATCTTCCAGACGCCGTCGATCTCCAGGAGCGTCATGTAGTCCGTGAAGGTCACTTCCGGATGCTCCAGCACCACCTTGGCGGTGCCGGCATTGCCTGTCACGTCGAAATGCGTGATGAAGCGCTTGCGCTGTGCTTCATCGGCCGCGGGCTGGCCCTGGAAACGCGCGGAAAACTCATCGAGGGTCAAGGCGTGCAACTTTCCCTCGCGGAACGAGATGATCCTGGCGTCCGCATGGAACGCCTTGCGCATGTATTCGGCATCGCCGGTGATGTGGGCTTGCAGGTAGTTCTCGATCGGCTCAAGTGCGGCTACGTGTTGTGATGTCATGCCGGGGGTGCTGAATGCCATGTCGTCTCCAGATCAATGAATCCGCCGGGCCGTGGCCTGAGTGGCGGGCGTCAAACCATGTTATTGCATTCTATTATTGCATACAATATGTTCCGCCTGGCAACTCGTGCCGTCTGGCTCCGGCCGGCAGGCGGTCGGTGGCCCGTAGGCACCATACAAGTGGCCTGCGATGACCTTCATCCGGCGACGACAAAGCTTGCTGCAAGAATTCTTAGAAAAAACTTGCCAGCGTTGCGCGAACAACTTAGTATTCGCTCCCCTCGCAGTACGAGGCTCAGCTGCAGGGCAGGGCGGCCGAATTTGCGGGGTTAGCTGGAAAGGTGAGAAAAGCACATAGCGAATCTGGCCCGAGCAAGAAAAGATTAAAAAAGTATTGATGAAACGCAGATAATTCTTTATAGTCTCGTTTCTCTGCTGCAGCAAACGCAGCGACGCGGCAAGCAAAGCGAACCGCGGAAAGTTCTTTAACAAACAAACAACCGATAAGTGTGGGCGCTTGATAGCGGATGCGGAAGACTTCGGTCTTTTAGCTTAC
>NZ_JBIUHC010000241.1:0-10624 GCF_044627735.1 Cupriavidus sp. CuC1
CTCGCCCGGCCGCCGCGGCGCCGCGTGCCGGTACCGTGCGCACCGGCCGCGAGCCCGTGCTGCCCAGCAAGGCCCGCGCACCGGTGGTGCGTCAGGTCCGTGAGCCCGTGTTGTCGTCCAAATCGCTGCCCGCCGCCCGCCTGGCCAGGCCAGTTGCGGTGGCAGCGCCAGCGGCGCGCCGTGCCGCGCGCACGCCGGCTGCCGGCAGCCTGGCCGTGGCAGGCGGCGACTGGGAATCATTTTGAGTCCGGCTGCGTCGCCATTAGCGCGACGCAGCAGCGTTCAGGTTCGGAGCCCGGCAAGCCAGCCGGGGGCGGCTGCAAGGCGGAAGGCTTAGGCCTACAATAGCGCCCTTGTATACAAAAACAGACAGGAGCGATGAGGCCCGTTTGCGGCGGCATTGCACTCCATGTCCCACGCCGTGCGTTCTCTCTCCCTCCAGCCCATGACCGCCGTCTCCATGCCGCCGTTTCCGGCAGCTTCAGCTCCGCCATCCTCCCCCCAGCCCCCAGCGACCGCGATCGCTTCCGTCACGTCCGATTCCTTCTCGGCGGCAGACCATGCCGGCAAGACTGGCAACGCAGCATCCGGCCCGCCGGCGGTGCCGCCGGTGCCGGTGATGCAGGTCATCTTCGGGCTGATGCTGGCCATCCTGCTGGGGGCGCTGGAGCAATCGATCGTGGCCGTGGTGCTGCCGGAGATCGCGCTCCAGCTCAACGGTTTTGAAGAAATGGCCTGGGTGGTCTCGGCCTACCTGGTGGCCTCCACGGTGGTGACGCCGATCTACGGCAAATTGTCCGACCTGCTCGGGCGGCGCTCCGTGCTGTCGTTTGCCATCGTGCTGTTCTTCCTGGCCTCGGTGGCCTGCGCGCTGGCGCAGACCATGCCACAACTGATCATCGCGCGCATCCTGCAAGGGCTGGGCGGGGGGGGCCTGATCTCGGTGTCGCAAGCCACGATCGCCGATGTGGTGCCGCTGCGTGACCGTGGCCGCTACCAGGGCTATGTGAGCGGGGTATGGGCCGTGGCCAGCATGGCGGGCCCGGTGATCGGTGGCTACCTGGCGCACTACCTGTCGTGGCGCTGGATTTTCTGGATCAACCTGCCGCTGGCGCTGATCGCGCTGCTGGTGGTGCGCCGCGCGCTCAAGCACCTGCCTGCGGGCGGGCGGCGCCATCGCATCGATTACGTTGGCGCGCTGCTGTTCGGTGGCGGCCTGACCGGCGTGCTGGTCTTCCTGACCCGGCTCGGGCAGGGGCAGTCGGCTGCCACGCCGCAGACGCTTGGCCTGCTGGTGGCCGGGCTGGTGGCCATGGTGCTGTTCGTATGGCAGGAGCGCCGGGTAGCCGATCCGATGATCCCGCTGGCCATGCTGCGCGTGCCGACGGTCACGATCTGCTGCATCACGCTGTTTCTGTGCTTTTTCCAGTTGATCGCCATGTCCGTGCTGTTGCCGCTGCGTTTCCAGGTGGTGGGCGGCGTGCAGGCCGACACCGCCGCGCTGCGGCTGGTGCCGCTGACGCTGGCCATCCCGTTCGGCGCGTTCTTCTCGGGCCGCTTGATGTCTTGGAGCGGCCGCTATAAGCCACTGCAGCTGGTGGGCTCGCTGGTCGCGCCGTTGGCGATCGTCGCACTGGCGTTCGTCGATCCGCATGCGGTAGTGTTGACCGCGCTGGTGATGGTGATCCTCGGCCTGGCCATCGGGCTGCAGTTGCCCAGCGGGCTGGTCGCCACGCAGAACGCGGTGCCCGCGCACCAGGTAGGCGTGGCCACGGCGCTGACCGCCTTCTCGCGCATGCTCGGCGGTGCCGTCGGCGTGGCAGTGCTGACTACGGTGCTGATCGCGCTGCTGCGCCACAGCGGCATGGGCGCGGCGGAGCTGGCCGGCGGCGAGGACATCCTGATGAGCATGTTCCACCGCGCCATGGTGGGCGGCGATACGGCCGATGCGGGTGCGGTGCGCGCGGCGGCCGAGGTGGCGTTCCGCACCTTGTTCCTGCTCAGCGCCGCCGTGTCGCTGGTGGCGCCCTTCCTGGTCGCGCGTTTGCCGGAGGCCACGCTGCGTGGCAGCACCAGCACCAGCGTGGCGGCCAGCATGGATTGACGAAGGTTGACGGGGCGCACTGGCCGCGCTGCCGGCCAGGTCAGGGGCTCTGCGCCCCTGGCGCGCTGCTTTTCCCCAGGAAGCCGAACTCCACCGGCGTCTTGGCGTAGAACACCTGGATGTCTTCCAGGGCGAGGCGGTCGAACAGCCGCTGCACTTCCTCCTCCGTGGCAATCACGGTGATCTCCTCCGGCCGGTCGGCCAGCTCCAGGAAATGCCAGGTATGAAAGCGGCGGTCATGGCCGATGCCTTCAGCCGCCACCATATGCGTGGCGCCGCGGATCTGCAGTTCGCGCAGGATTTGCAGCAGCCAGTGGGATAGCTGCTTGCCGTGATGGCGGCGGTTTTCGATGGTGAACAGGGTGAGCTGGAAGCCTTGCACGGCAGCCTCCTTTCTTGCCCCCGTTGCAGCGGTGTTCGCGTGCCGCGGATGCGGCATGGACGGCGTGCGCCTGACAGGGTGGCGTCTTCAGTGTAGGCGCGATACCTGCGCACCCAAAAACCAAGGGATTACCCTAGTCTCATTCCCTAAGAGGACCGGCTATATTTCCTTTTGTTTCAATAGCGATCTTTGGTTTTATATATGAAACATAAGCCAGGAGATCACTCTCATTACGCCAACCCCCTAGCAGGCCCCCAGTGCGACATCCGAAGTCCGAAACCAACATCAGGCGTGCCCTGCGCGGGCCTGCCATTGCCTGCCTCGCGCTCGCCAGCCTGTGGGTTGGCGCGGCACCGGTGGCCCGGGCCGCGCAACCCGTCTCCGCCTGCAGCGCGCTGCGCATCGTTGTGCCATTTCCGGCAGCCGGCCCGGCCGACCTGCTCGCGCGCACGCTCGCGCAGGGTTTGCACCAGCGCCGTGGGCTTACCGTGGTGGTGGAAAACAAGCCCGGGGCCAACGGCAATATCGGCATCGACGCGGTGCGCCGCGCGGCGGGCGACGGCTGCACCTTGCTGGTGGCGCCCGCCGGCAACCTGACCATCAACCCCACGCTGTTCCCGGCGCTGTCCTACAACGTGGAGCGGGACTTCCGCCCCGTCTCGCTGCTGGCGAGCTCGCCCAATGTGCTGGCGGTGCATCCTTCCGTGCGCGCCAACTCCGTGCAGGAACTGGTGGCGCTGGCCCAGCGCGCCAATCCGCCGCTTGGCTATGCCAGCCCCGGCGTAGGCAGCGGCCTGCACCTGGCCGGCGAGCTGTTCCGCCAGCAGACCGGCATCGCGCTGCTGCATGTGCCTTACAAAGGCACCACGCAGGCGCTCAACGATGTGGTGGGCGGGCAGGTGCCGATCCTGTTCGGCACGCTGCCCACGCTGGCGCCGTTTATCCGCTCCGGCGCGTTGCGCGCGCTGGCTGTGACCCAGGCCACGCGCTCGCCCGCCGCGCCCGCGATTCCGTCGCTGGCGGAGCAGGGCGTGCGCGGCATCGAGGTCAGCTCGTGGTACGCGCTGCTGGTGCCGCGCGCCACGCCGGCCCCGGTGGTGGACGCGCTCCATGCCGATGTGCGCGAAGTCTTCGGCGGCAAGGCTGTGCGTGAGGAACTGGCGCGGCAGGGCATGGAGCCGGCTGCCGGCACGCCCGATGCGCTCGCCACGCGCATCCGCCAGGAAACCGCGGGCTGGGCCGAACTGATTCGCGCGCGCGGCATCAAGGCTGAATAAGGCCACAGTGCAATAACGTAATAGCGCAATAGCGCAATAGCGCAATAGCGCAATAGCGCAATAGCGCAATAGCGCAAGCCGGCTCTGGCAGCCGGCTTGCGTCGCCCCTCACGCGCGACTCCTCACTCTCGCGCATCCTCCCCCGCGGGGCCTTCGGCATCCAGCCCCTTCATGTTCTCCAGCAGCTTGAGCAGGTAGTGCAGCGTGTGGGTAATGTCGCTGGTTGAAAAATCGGTCAGCGCTCGCTCGTAGTAATCCCGGATCTTGGGCTGGGCCAGGCGCAGCCACACATGGCGCCCGGTCTCCGTCATGGTGACCAGCCGCGAGCGCCGGTCGCGCCCGTCGGGCGCCATGCTCAGGTGGCCGTCGCGCTCCATGCGGCTGATCAGCCCCGACAGGTTCTGCCGGCTCACCATCAGGTAGCGCGCCAGGTCTCCCACGCTCATGCCATCGGCCGCCTGTGGCCGCGACAACGCGCCCAGCACGGCCCACTGCTGCGTCGTCAGGCCTTCGGCCTCGACCGCCCTCGACCCCGTTTTATGCAACATATTTGCGCATTGGTACAGGCGAAAGAACAACCTGTTTGCCATTTCCATGCGTGCCGCCGGGGCAAGATCATCATCAAAATCGGGGTTAACCATCATAAATTCCTGAGTAGCCACACTTGCATTGGTCCAGCTGCCAGCCTAGTATACGTCAATATCTTTACATATTTAACCGCTGGAGCGCGACGCATCAGCCGCACGATAGCACCCTGGACCACGAAAGGAGAACACTGTGCAAAGACTTGAAGGCAAGACGGTCATCGTGACCGGTGGTGGTGGCGGCATCGGCGGGGCAGCCTGCCGGCGCTTTGCGCGCGAGGGCGCCGCCGTGGCCGTGCTCGACCTGAACCTGGCGGCAGCGCAGCAGGTAGCCGCCCGCATCCGCGAAGACGGCGGCCGCGCCGAGGCGTTCCAGTGCGACATCACGGACCGCGCCAGCGTGGATGCCGCCGTGGCGGCCACCACCAGCCAGCTCGGCCCCGTCGATGTGCTGGTCAACAACGCAGGCTGGGACGTGTTCAAGCCGTTCACCAAGACCGAGCCGGCGCAATGGGACCGCCTGATCGCCATCAACCTGACCGGCGCGCTGCACATGCACCACGCGGTACTGCCCGGCATGGTGGAGCGCAAGCGCGGGCGCATCGTCAACATCGCCTCCGACGCGGCGCGGGTGGGCTCGTCCGGCGAGGCGGTCTACGCGGCCTGCAAGGGCGGCCTGGTGGCGTTCTCCAAGACCATCGCGCGCGAGCACGCCCGCCACGGCATCACCGTCAACGTGGTATGCCCCGGCCCGACCGATACCGCATTGTTCGAGGATTACAAGCAAGGTGCCGGCAACCCGGAAAAGCTGATCGAGGCCTTCACCCGCTCGATCCCGCTGGGCCGCATCGGCCAGCCGGAGGACCTGCCCGGCGCGATCCTGTTCTTTGCCAGCGACGACGCGGCGTTTATCACCGGCCAGGTGCTGAGCGTGTCGGGCGGCCTGACCATGAACGGCTGAATGCAACTGCAGCAATTGGAGCGATTGCAGCGATACCGACGACAACGGAGACAAAGACCATGAACTACGAAGACATCCTCTACGAAGTGCGCAACGGCGCGGCCTGGATCACCATCAACCGCCCGGAGAAGATGAACGCCTTTCGCGGGCGCACCTGCGACGAACTGATCCATGCCATCAACCGCGCGGGCTACGACCGGGAGATCGGCGCCATCGTGCTCGCCGGCGCCGGCGAAAAAGCCTTCTGCACCGGCGGCGACCAGTCCGCGCATGAAGGCCAGTACGACGGCCGCGGCACCATCGGCCTGCCGATGGAAGAGCTGCACAACGCTATCCGCGACGTGCCCAAGCCCGTCATCGCCCGCGTGCAAGGCTACGCCATCGGCGGCGGCAATGTCATCTGCACGATCTGCGACTTCACCATCGCCTCCGACAAGGCCGTGTTCGGGCAGGTTGGCCCCAAGGTCGGCTCGGTCGATCCTGGCTACGGCACCGCTTTCCTGGCGCGCGTTGTCGGCGAGAAAAAAGCGCGGGAGATCTGGTACATGTGCCGCCGCTATCCGGCCGCCGAAGCCCTCGCCATGGGCCTCGTCAACGCCGTTGTTCCCCATGAACAGCTCGATGCCGAAGTGCAGAAATGGTGCGACGAGATCATGGAGAAGAGCCCCACCGCGCTGGCCATCGCCAAGCGCTCGTTCAACATGGACACGGCCCATCAGAGCGGCATCGCCGGCATGGGCATGTACGCGCTCAAGCTCTATTACGACACCGAGGAATCGCGCGAGGGCGTGACCGCCTTCCAGGAAAAGCGCAAGCCCGATTTCCGCAAGTACGCGAAGTAAGCCGCCGTTGCCGCCGTTGCCATCATAGGCAACGCGGCCGCATGGCGCATCGCATCGGCGCGCCATGCGGCAAGACATCCTGGAGACGCCATGAACCCCTATCTCGACGAAGACCTGGTCGCGCTCGGCGACCATGCCCGCCGTTTCGCCACCGAACGTATCGCGCCCGGCTTCCTGGAGCGCGACCGCACCCGCGAACTTGACCGCGCGCTGATGCGCGAAATGGGCCAGATGGGCTTTATCGCCCCCGAGCTGCCCGAGCAATACGGCGGCCAGGGCCTGGGCTGCCTGGCGGCCGGCGTGATCCACGAAGAAGTGGCCCGCGCCGACCTGAGCCTTTCCTATATCAACCTGCTGGCTTCGCTGAACGGACAGATCCTGGCGCACCATGCGGCTCCGGAGATCGCGCGCCCGTGGCTGCAGCGCCTGACGCAGGGCGAAGCCCTGTTCGCCATCGCGCTGACCGAGCCGCGCGGCGGCTCGGACGCGGCCAATCTGCGCCTGCGCATGGAGCGCGATGGCAACCACTACGTGCTCAACGGCGAGAAGACCTCCATCTCCGCCGCCGACCAGGCCGACGCCGCGGTGGTGTTCGCGCGCAGCGGCGCTGTTGCGGCGGGTGCGCGCGGCGTCTCGGCGCTGCTGGTGCCGATGGACCTGCCTGGCATCACCACCAACCGCTTCGATTGCCACGGCCAGCGGGCCATCGGGCGCGGCTCGATCTTCTTCGAGAACGTGCGCGTGCCCGTCAGCCATCTGCTCGGCAACGAAGGCGAGGGCTTTGTGCAGGTGATGCAGGGCTTCGATTTCTCCCGTGCGCTGATCGGCCTGCAGGTGCTGGCGGTGGCCAAGGCGAGCCTGGAAGAAACCTGGGAATACGTGGCCGAGCGCCAGGCCTTCGGCAAGCCGCTGGCCGCCTTCCAGGGCGTATCCCATCCGCTGGCGGATTTCGAGACGCAGGTTACTGCAGCGCGCCTGCTGTGCCTGCAGACGCTCTGGCTGAAGGACCGCAACCTGGCGCACACGGCCGAAGCCGCGATGTGCAAATGGTGGGCGCCAAAGCTGGCCTACGACGTGGTGCACCAGTGCCTGCTGTCGTTCGGCCACGGCGGCTACGACCGCGGCCCGCTGGAGCAGCGCCTGCGCGATGTGCTCGGCTTCCAGATCGGCGACGGCACGGCGCAGATCATGAAGACCATCATCGCGCGTACCCGCGCGGGCCGGGAAGCGGTGCCGGCCTGATATCGCCAGCGAGCAAGCCCCAGACAGCAAGCCTGACCAAAACGACAACAACGAGGAGACACGCCATGGAATTCGACGCCATCCTGCTGCCCCCGCGCCGCGCCGCCAGCGTTGCGCAAGGGCTCTGGCCCGAGCGCACCATCAACGATGCGCTGGACGACTGCGTGGCCCGTTGCCCCGACCAGGTCGCGCTGACCGCATTGCGGGTGGAAGGCGGCGCGACCACGCGCCTGACGTACCGGGAGCTGGCCGAGCGGGCCGGCCGCATCGCGGCGGGCCTCGCCAGGCTGGGCGTTGGCGCCAACGATGTAGTGTCCTGCCAGTTACCCAACTGGTGGGAGTTCACCGCGCTCTACCTCGCCTGCTCGCGCCTTGGCGCGGTGCTCAATCCGCTGATGCCGATCCTGCGCGAGCGTGAGCTGTCGTTCATGCTAAGGCATGCGTGCAGCAAGGTCGCGGTGATTCCAAAGCGCTTTCGCGGGTTTGACTACGAAGCCATGTTCGACGGCCTGCGCCAGGCGCTGCCTGACCTGCAGCACGTGGTCGTGATCGGCGGCGCCGGGCCCAATGCATTCGAGACGTTGCTGGCCGGCGCCGGCACGCAGGACGCGGCTACGGGCCCTCGCCCCGGCCCGGACGACATCACCCAGCTCATCTACACCTCCGGCACCACCGGCGCGCCGAAGGGCGTGCTGCATTCATCCAACACGCTCATGGCCAACATCGTCACGTACGCCGAACGCCTGCGCCTGGCCGCGGGCGACGTGATCCTGATGGCCTCGCCCATGGCGCACCAGACCGGCTTCATGTACGGCCTGATGATGCCGGTCATGCTGGGCGCGAGCGTGGTGCTGCAGGACACCTGGGAGCCGCGCAAGGCCGTGGCGCTGATCCGGCAGGAAGGCGTCACCTTCACCATGGCCTCCACGCCGTTCCTCACCGACCTGGCCCGCACGGTCACCGAGACCGGCGATGCCGTGCCCACGCTGCGCGCCTTCCTGTGCGCCGGCGCGCCCATCCCCGGCGCACTGGTGGAGCAGGCGCGCGGCGCGCTGGGCGCCAAGGTGATCTCCGCCTGGGGCATGTCGGAAATGGGCGCGGTGACCACCACCCGGCTCGAGGACGACGATGAGCGCGCCTCCAGCACCGACGGTTGCCCGTTGCCCGGCGTGGCGGTGCGCGTGGTCGACGTAGCGGGCGCGGCGTTGCCGGCCGGCGTCACCGGCCGCCTGCTGGTGCGCTCCTGCTCCAACTTTGGCGGCTACCTGCGTTGTGCGCACCTGAACGACACCGACGCCGACGGCTGGTTCGACACCGGCGACCTCGCCCGCATCGACGCGCGCGGCTACATCCGCATCGACGGCCGTAGCAAGGACGTCATCATCCGCGGCGGCGAGAACATCCCCGTGGTGGAAATCGAAACCGTGCTGTACCGGCACCCGGCCATCGCGCAGGTGGCCATCGTCGCCTATCCCGACGAACGCCTCGGCGAGCGTGCCTGCGCCTTCGTCGTGACGCGCGACGGCCACGCATTCGACATGGCCGCGATGGTGGACTTCCTCAAAGCGCAGAAGATGGCGGCGCAGTACATCCCCGAGCGGCTGGTCGTGCAGGACGCATTGCCGTCGACGCCCGCCGGCAAGATCCAGAAATTCAGGCTGCGGGAGCAACTTCGCGAGAGCGGGCAAGGGGAGGGTAAGTCCAATGCGCGTGCATGAAGAGACACCTGCGATGGAGGAGAACCTGGTCCTGCTGGAAATCGTCGGCCGCGTCGCCGTGATCCGCCTCAATCGTCCCCGGCAGATGAACGCGCTCAACGATGCGCTGATGGATGCGCTCGGCCTGGCACTGCTGGCCTGCGACGAAGACGACGGCATCGGCGCCATCGTGATCACCGGCAACCACAAGGCCTTTGCCGCCGGCGCCGACATCGCTGCCATGCGTGGCTGGGACTATATGGACGTGTTCAAGTCCAACTACATCACGCGCAACTGGGAGACGCTGCGCAACGTGCGCAAGCCGGTCATCGCCGCGGTGGCAGGCTACGCGCTTGGCGGCGGCTGCGAGCTGGCCATGGCCTGCGACATCCTGATCGCGGCGGACAACGCGGTGTTCGGCCTGCCGGAACTGAAGCTCGCGGTCATCCCCGGCGCGGGCGGCACGCAACGCCTGCCGCGCGCCATCTCCAAGGCGAAGGCCATGGACATGTGCATGACGGCGCGCAACATGGATGCGGCCGAGGCGGAGCGCAGCGGCCTTGCGTCGCGGGTGGTGGCTGCTGAGCGGCTGATGGACGAGGCGATGGCGGTGGCGCGGACCATTGCCGGCTTCTCATTGCCGTCGATGATGGCGGTGAAGGAGGCGGTTAACCGCGCCTACGAGTCATCGCTGTCCGAGGGGATCCTGTTCGAGCGCCGGCAGTTGCATGCGCTGTTTGCGACGGAGGATCTGAAAGAGGGGATGAATGCGTTCTTGGAGCGCAGGGCGGCATTGTTCAGGCATCGATAGTCGATATGTGGGCCTCGATGCCGAAACCTTCGGTCTGCCAAGGCTGCACAAGGGGGGGGCCACGTCCGGCCCGCAATTGCCCCATTTTTTGGGGGAGAAATTTGAATATCAAGTCAACGGACGCTTAATACGATTCGTTTAGTGGAGAGCTGGCCAGTCGGGTTGGCTCAATGTTCGCGTTTTCACGGCTGCCCGGACGGTGGCCTTCCAAGGAAATGTCATGAAGAAGATTGTCGCTACCGCTTTCGCGCTGTGCCTTGGCGCAGCATCCATCGCCGCTCAGGCGCAAGGCACCGGCAAGGTCGATCCCTACACCCAGGGCGCCAAGGCTGGCAAGGCAGATCCGTACACCGATGGCGCCAAAGCTGGCAAGGCCGACCCCTATACCGACGGGGCCAAGGCCGGCGACAAGTTTGACCCGTACACCCAGGGTGCAAACAAGAGCTCGCGCGCCAACCTGACGGATTCGAAGGCGAAGAAGTCGCATAAGAAACATACCAAGAAGGCTGCGCCGGCAACTGCCGGGGCCTAAGCCGTCTCGCCTCGCGGCAGTTGGTGCCGTGTGCCTGGGAAAGCCCGCCAGACCAGCGGGCTCAGATTGCTGACAAAGGTCGATCTACGTTGTCGCGCTCCCCTCTCCCGCACGCGCTTAGGTGTGCCCACATTTTTTGAACAACTAGCTGTTCTCCCTACACCCATCTCCACCGGACAGCTATTCATCCTG
>NZ_JBIUHC010000242.1:0-10505 GCF_044627735.1 Cupriavidus sp. CuC1
GGCTACATATGCGCCCAAAAAATAGCCGAAACCCAACGGTGGCGCGGGTTCCGGCGAGTTCAGGGGCCAAAGTTAGGTCTAGCGTTGGTGCCGCCATGCCGGTGAACTCGACGGTGGTGAAGGTGGCGGCTGGGGCCGGCGCCGGCGCCGGCGCAGGCGCCGGAGTGGGTGCGGCTACGGCGTCGTCTCAACCGCCGCAGCCCGCCAGCAGGGCGAGAGACCCTGTACCGAGCGGCAGCATCGGCGCGCCGGCGTGAAGTTTCAATGCCTTGCGGCGGGAAGCGGTCTGGCGCCGCCCCGGGCGGCTTTTTCATGCGAGCTAGGCTAACGCTCGGGTTGGGGGCTGCTGATGGCCACGGCAGTCTGGCTCTCGAATTCGAAACGGACGACCGTGTGCGGAGCCTCAGCCGAGGCCCGGGGGCCCGCTGGTGTTGGCGAGATGTTGCTGCCGATCATCGGCCTTTTCGGCGCTGGCCCTGCCTGACTGCGCAGGACTGACGCATGTGGGGTGACCATGACGACTGACCTCCTTTATCTCGCCTGCTGGCCACTGGCTGTGGTGCTGGCCTGGGACGGTTGTCGGGCGCGACCACATCCTAGGACGCGACGATCGCCGCCGGAACCGCGCGGCGACGCCGATGCGTTTCAGCCTGTCAGATTTCACGCGATCGCTACCCCTCACTGGGGGTAGGATCCTCTCCGCCAAGCCCATCTTAGGGACCGATACCCCCTGTTCGTCGGGCATCAGTTGGGCGCCATTTTGGCCCAAAATTTGCTAAATTCCGTGAGGACTACAAGAACAACAGAGGAGACCACGGGTGCCAATCCTTCAAGAAATCCATGCGTGCTCAATCCATGCTTGGTCCCAGAACATGCAACCGTGGCGTCAGGACGCGATCGCCAGGCTCCACGCCAACCGAGCGTTGCAGCCCGCCGCTTACGACGACCTTTACGCTGTGGCCACCAAAGCCGAATCGGATCTCCCCGATCACGAACAGCGAACACCGGAGGCCTTAGCGGTCGCCCAAAGTCGCGGCATTTATGGCGGAAATTGAATTGGAAAGTCAGCCTATCGACGCGTTCAAGCAAGCCTGCCGAGCTCGCGCTCAAAGTGAGTAAGTTCGAGCAGGACCCAGCCGCGACGATTCACTTCCCTGTTTCTGATCCCATTGAGCTCATGGGAGATATCGAAACAATTTGGCAAATGGCGAGGTTGAGGTCGGAATGAAAGCCGTTGCAGCCAGGCGACAATGAACCGGCATGGCCAGATCCCCAAAGCGGTCTTGGCAGCTCTCTCGCGGATGGGGGAGCGGGCATATGCAGATTGGGCTGGAGGGTTCGCATGTGTTGGGAGGACAGGGGCAAAGGGATGAGAAGACGAGAATTCGTGCTGACGTGTTGTGCTGTGCTTCGTCTGGGGCCTGCCTGTGGCGAGGCCATAGTCGAGCTGCTAAAAGGCTATTTGCCTGTGCGCATCGAGGATCATCCATGAAGGGCTATTCAGAACTCGAGATCGTGATCCAGCGAGATGCACTTCAGGGGTTTCAGGCCAGTGCCCGGCAGCGCTTGGATGAAGGCGACAACATCACGCCGTTCACTCGCGTCACGCTCGACGTCAAGGACGCGCGACTGTTTTCAGGAGATCCCCTCATATCGGGGCGCGTCCTGTCCGATGCGCTCTTAACGCCTAACGAATTGCGCGACGCTTTCGTGGCCGCACGGACCCGATCCGCCGAACGCGGCCTGTCTTTGCGAATTCGTTTGCGCGTTGATCCCAGTGCGTCTGTCCTGCACAGCCTCCCGTGGGAAACGATCGTCGATCCGGAAGATCAGACAACCTCGCTGTTGCGCAACGGCTTGTGCATCTTCTCCCGCTATCTCTTCACGCGAGAGTTTCGGCTGCCGAGGCTGCGAGCTAAGCAGGGCATCCAAGCGCTGGTGGTCGTCGCAAGCCCGCAAGACTTGTCGGGTGAATTCGCGCACATCGATGTGGCCCGCGAGATCGGGGTCGCGCAGAACGCGCTACACCCCCTGCCGGCCAGAACGCTTGCTGGGCGCGGCACTCCCACGCTGCAAGCGATCGTAGACGGCGTGCGCGATGGCGCAGACATCCTGTACATGGTGTGTCACGGTGCCCTCGGGCCAAAGGGAGCTGCGTTGTGGCTGGAAGACGAGTCGGGGAATGGCGCCCTCGTGACCGGCGAGGAATTCGCAGCACGCATCGGAGCGCACGAACGCACACCAAGCCTGATAGTGCTCTGCTCCTGTCAAAGTGCCGGTGTCGGGACGCCAGCGCGCGATTCCTTGACGGCGTTGGGCCCAATGCTCGCCAAGGAGGGTGTGCCGGCCGTACTGGCAATGCAGGGCAAACTGTCTATGGCGACGGCCGGACAGTTCATGCCCGCGTTCTTCAAGCAGCTCGCGAATCACGGTGAGGTGGACCGAGCCGTTGCCGCCGCCCGAGCCCAGCTCATGAACCACCCGGACTGGTGGATGCCTGTGGTATTCACGCGGCTGGACAGCGCACGCATTTGGTACCCTCCCGGCTTCGGCTCGTCCGAAGACAGCCTCGATCCTTGGGACTCGATCGTCAGTAACCTTAAGGCGGGAGCCTGCACGCCAATCCTCGGGCCGACAATGAACGAATCGCTGTTCGGGTCGCGTCGGGAGCTCGCTAGTCTCTGGGGCGAGACATATCGCTACCCCATGAGTGGCCGTGACATAGAGGATTTGCCTCAGGTCGCACAGTACCTGGCCGTCACGCGCCAAGGCGCCTATCCACGCCGCGAGCTTTATAAGAACGTGTATCGGCGCATTCTCGACAAGTACCCGGCCGACGTGCCAGAAGCGCTGCGCGACTTGGACGAAATGGGGGTGATCGAGAAGCTCGGCTCATTAGTGTCTGAGGTGGGCAGAAAAATCCGCTCACGCGACCCGGTGGATCCGCATACGGTACTTGCTAGCTACAAGCTTCCCGTGTACGTGACAACGGACCCCAGCGACCTGCTGGTCGATGCGCTCAAAGAGCAAGGTGTTGCTCCCCGGGTGCGACTGCTGCGCTGGAACGATGCCGCCGAACGCTGTGACGACCAGTACGTCGGCGACGCGCCTGCGGCCGCACCGGCCAAGGCGACGCGTGAGTGGCCCATCGTTGTGAAGTTGTTCGGCGACCTTTCGGAACCGGCCTCACTGGTTATCACCGAGGACCAGTTCTTCGATTATCTTACGAAGGCGGCTTCTACCAAAGACACCGTACCGCCGGCCGTGCGCTTCAGGCTGAGCGATAGCGCGCTGCTGTTCGTCGGGTTTCAGGCCGACTCCTGGGATTTCCGCGTTCTGTTTCGTAGCCTCCTGCAGCTTGAGGGCAAGGACCTGAGAGCCGACTACGAGCATTTCTCGGTGCAGATCGACCCGAACAGCATCCTCGACCCAGGCAGCGCCCGCCGCTACATTGAAAAGTACCTGCAGGCGAAGGCAAAGCTACGCCTCTATTGGGGTGATGTACCCACCTTCATCTCGGAGCTGAGAGCCCGTACGCAGGGGATGCACCCATGACAGCCCCCTATGTCGGACCCGGACCCTTCGGCGGCGATCAGCATCTGTTCGGCCGAGACGCCGAAATTGAGGAACTGCAGTGGCGGTTGGTTGCCGACCGCATAATCGTCCTCTACTCGCCGTCCGGCGCCGGCAAGACTTCCCTTCTGATGGCGAAGAACGGGCTCCTGTCGCAGCTAAGTGTGCGTTTCCACGTGCTACCGGTGCTGCGCGTTGGTGGCACGGACGGAACTGATCCGGCAAGGGCGATGCTGCGACAACTTGAGTCGAGCGGCTTCGGTCCCATTCAGGATGGCGACACTCTCCTAATCTACTTCAACCGCATCGCGATCCCCGAAGCGCACCCGCCTAAGCGACTGCTGCTGGTGCTCGACCAGTTCGAGGAAGTCTTCAACAATGGCGCTTCGCTCGTTGAGCAACGCAAGTTCTTCCGGCAATTGGGTGAGCTCCTGTCACGCGAAACCAGTCCTGTATGGCTGATCGTGAGCATGCGGGAAGAGTACTTTTCGTGGCTCGATTCATTCCGAGACGCCGTCCCGACACGCTTAGTCAACACATTTCGACTGAATCTGCTCTCAATGGAACAGGCGATCACCGCCGTGAAGGGGCCCGCCGAGGAGGCAGGCGTTGTGTTCCCGGCGGAGGGGGGCGAGGACGCTGCGACACATTTGGTCCGAAAGCTGAGCATGGTCCGGAAGCGCAGCCTTAGTGGGGTATTCGAGCCCCGGGTTGGCAGCACGGTTGAGGCAGTGCAGCTGCAGGTGATTTGCGTGGACCTTTGGAGCCGCCTCAACACCAATGATCGGCATGTCAATGCCATCCGCGTCTCAGACGTTGTGGACTACAGGCCGGAAACGGCGCTGCAGGACTACTGCGAAAAAGCACTGAGCAAGGCCGCCGCCAGGGCGGCCCGTGCCAGCGCGCTGCGTGACTGGATCGACCAGCGGCTGCTTACGCCCAGCGGCCTCAGGGCGCCAGCGATGATCGACCCGGCAGATAAGGACTGCCCCACGCCGCAGGAGCTATCGGCGCTTGAGGGGGTCCACCTCATCCGGCGCCAGAGCCGGGAAGATGGCGACTGGTACGAGCTGGCGCACGACAGCGTGGCCGGCCCGGTGCGCCGCAGTATTGAGAACTGGCGGACCAAGAACCTTGAGGTGTGGCAACAGCTGGCGCGCGCGTGGCATTTTGGTGGCGAGCAACAGATCTATTTCAAGATGCTGCCCCATCGCGGCACACAACACATTCCCAAGCTGATCGCGGAAAACTCGTACTCCGAAGTCGAAAGGCGGTTTCTCACCGCGTACGGCCTGTACACCCGCCAGAAGTGGCTGTGGCGTGGCATCTTTGCGCTTGTAGCGTTGGCGATTGCCGTATTTTCTTTCCAGTACTTGGAGCAACTCAAGGCGGAAGCCAATCTGCTCGCCGCGAGAAATGCCACCGCCGTCCAAGCCGGTGTGCTCTCCATCCTCGGTAGCAAGCCGAGCCTCGATCTGGGGGCGCGCGCTGCGGTGGCCGGCACCGAGCTGCAGGAAAAGAACGCCGACGTCGTGGCGCTCAATTTCAGGACGATATTAGGCGAATACCTGAACAAGGCCAGGCAGATTGAGAAAGTGGAATCGCTGGGTACCGGCATATCGAAAATGGTCCTATTGGATCGCGGCCACCGTGTTGTTGCGGAGATCGGTTACGGACGCCAGGCGGTGGAAGTGAGCGACACAAAGGGCGATGGCGAGGTCTGGAGGATTGACGCCGACGACTTGACGAGGGTCCACCCCCAAGGAGTTCGCGCTCTGGCCTTGCTTGGCGATGGGAATCTGACTACCGGCGACACCGACGGTACCCTCCAGATCTGGGACGTCAAGACGAGACAGCCTATCGGCACTCCGCTTGCAGCTTCGAGCGGCGAAAATGCGCCGCTGATGCACAGCGCGGTTCGGGCGATCGCTACAGCCAATGGCGTCCTTTACGCTGGACACGAACAAGGCGTGGTGGCTGCCTGGGATTTGACTTCTCCCCAGGCGGCCAATGCGCAGCCGCTATGGACCGCCAGGCTGCCGTCCCGGGTGTCGGGGCTCGCGATCTTCGACGGTGGTGATGCTGTGGCAGCAGCAGATATCTCCAGCGACGAGCAGGTGACGTTGCTGAAGAACGCCAACGGCAAAGTGCAAAGGCTCAAACTGGCTGCCGTTCCCAAGGAAGGGGATTATAAGGGCGCCTTCTACAGCATCGCTGTCAGTCCCAACGACCGATTCATCGCGGCAGGAAACCGGGCCGGCAAAATTCATGTGTGGGACATGGCGACCGGGGCCCATATGTGGCGCATAGACGCACATGACCAGACGGTCGCCCAGTTGAAGTTCCTGCAGAACGGGAACCTGCTGTCGGTGGGTTGGGATGGCCGCCTCAAGCTCTGGACGTTCCCGCTTGGCGGAAAGCTGGCTCCACTCGGCAAAACCGTACTTGAATTCTCACGGCAGTTAATTAGCATGGCCCTGGCGCCGGACGAGCAAACTGTCTTTGTCACAACGGAGAAAGGCGACGTGTTGAGGGTGACCTTGTCCACGGACAAGCACCCGTTTGGGCAATTGCTGCCGAAGCAGGGCGTCATCGCTCGCCTTATTGAGTCCGGAGCGGACCTGCGGTTGATCACGGCCACGCGCGACTCGCTAATGATGTCCAGCCTCGACCGCCGCTCTAGCATGCCACAAGGCATGGTACGCACCTCGCTGCCTATGATCGTCGATACGGCCAGGGCCGAGTCGACGAAGACCTTGTTCGTGGCCCAAAAAGACCAAGTCATCGCATTCCGCGACAACCAGCCGGAAGGCAAGCTGCTTGAAGGCCTTCGGCTGCCTTCCACCGAACGAATCATGTCAATCCATGTCAATGACTCCAGCTCATTGCTCGTGGCGAGAACCCAGACGACAGAGCCCCCGCGCCGATCGCGCACCAGGGTGTGGGCATTGTCGGAGTCGACGCTCACTGCCCTGAGCTGCGAAATGCAACTGCCCACTCCGTTCCCGCGAGCCCCGCGCCTTGTCGCGTTCCGCCCGTCCAGCAGCGACTTCATCACTGTCGAGACCGATACCGTCCTGGTCTGGAGTCAAAAGGCAAACTCATCGGGGTGTCCAGAAATTCAAGAGGGTTCCTACAGGATCCCGAAAGTGCGAGGCGAGATCCAAGCCATAGCGTTCGATCCGAGCGGCAAAACCCTCTGGGTCGGTAACTTCACCGGGCAGCTGTATTCGGTTGAGCTCGATAACACGGAGCCGCAGGTCTCGCTAATTAAGGACGATTCGACAACCGTGCCCAGCGCGCTGGCCGTAAGCGCCAATCAGACTGTCGCCCTGGGAGACACCAGCGGCAGGCTTTATGTGATCCAGCCTGGCTCGCCATTACCTATGCAGGTCGGGCAGGACTTCCACGACTCGCAGATCACGTCACTGGCGATTTCCAGAGACGGAAAGTGGTTGGTCTCATCGTCCGACGCCGGCACAGCTGTCTGGGACTTGCGCATGGAAACCTTGATAAAGAAGGCGTGTGAACTGGCAGCTAATCGTTCCTTCAATGCTGCCGAGAACGAGAAATATTTCAAACGCGTGTCCGAAAAGCCGACCCCGTGTGCTAAGTCAGATTGAGGACGTTTTAAAGGAGACCTCCATGCCTTACCGCAAGATTCCTGGAACAGCTGCAAGCTATTTTCTCGTAGCCGTGAACGAGAACGGCGCCGAAATGCCGAAGGATCCAGACTTGCCGCAGGGCCGGATGAGCGACTGGGTGATCCAGTCGCTGTCACAGGACGCTATTACCGATGTGTTCCTCTGGAGCCATGGCTGGAAAGGAGACGTGCGCGAAGCTGTCGACCAATACGACCGCTGGATCGGAGCCTTCGCAGCTCGGGCCGGCGACCGGGCGCAGATGCTTCAGAGGAAGCCCGGCTTCAAGGCAGCGCATGTTGGCTTCCATTGGCCGAGCCTCGCTTGGGGCGACGAATCGCTACTGACGGGCGATAGCTTTGCCTCTGAACCAGGCATGAGCATTGAAACCTTGGTGGATTTCCACGCTAAAGAACTGGGTGACTCACAGGCCGTGCGCGCTGCACTGCGCAAACTGTTCGACGAGGTACGCACCAATGCTGCCGCGGATGCCTTAACCTGCAAAGCGCGGGAAGCCTACCTAGAATTGGACAAAGCGCTAGCGCTCGGCGAGGGCGGGCTGCCCGGGGACGGCGCAGCTGACCGCGCGCCGTTCGATCCCGACCAGGCCATCGTCGACGAAGCTAGCCCAGCATTCGGCGGAGGCAACTTCGGCAATCTCCTGCTATCACCTCTGCGGCAGTTGACGTTCTGGACCATGAAAAAACGAGCCAAGACTGTTGGCGAGAACGGTCTGCATCCATTGCTGTTGAGAATGCAGATGTCCTCCCCCGAACTGCGCATCCACCTGATGGGCCACAGCTTCGGCTGCATCGTCATGAGTTCGGCGGTAGCCGGCCCTGGTGGCGCCAGCCCGCTAACACGTCCGATCGATTCGTGCGTACTAGTGCAAGGAGCCATGTCATTGTGGTCCTTCGCCTCTTCCATTCCGCTCCAGGGCGGCATGGCGGGGTATTTCGGCAAAATCGTATCTGATGGAAAGGTCGGTGGTCCGCTGGTGACCACGCGATCGAAGCACGACTACGCAGTGGGGAGGATCTATCCGTGGGCCGCCGGAGTGGCCAATCAAGTGGCGTTGGCACTGCCGCAGTTCGGCGCCATCGGTGCCTTCGGGATCTGCGGAATTCCTGCAGCCGAAAGCCTGGCAATGAAGCCCGAGGCCGACGCGTATGAATTGGCGGCCGGCCGCATCTACAACGTGGACGGTAGCACCTACATATGCAAACTCGATGGTGTGTCGGGGGCGCATAGTGACATTGCTGGCCCCGAAGTCGCCCATCTCATCTGGCAAGCAGCCATGCCCGCCGGAGGTGTCAAATGACAGACGAAGTCGAAGGGCCGTGCCCATTTGGCGTGCATGCTACCACCGGCCGGCCGCTGGAAGGGGCACTGACCAGCAGGGACGTCGCACAGTTGCTGGCCGAGGAAGATCACGGCCGACGGGCCATCGGAGGGCCGCATCCCGTCAGGGTTACCTATTCTCTGCAGTTCGGGCTAGACCCCAACGAGCTCAAGGACGCCGGGTGGGGCCTGATCTTTGAGGCCGGCACCGATCCGGCGCCCTACTTGGAAGCCTTGACGGACCTCGTCGAATTGCGGCGCCAAGAGGCAGAGAATAGGTTCCGAGTCTTCTCGGGCGCGGACGGCTATCGACCTGGAGAAAGTGCAAGCGACTGGCTTACTCGTCATGGCGCGTCTCTCATTCAGATCGACCCTGACTACGGCGTGCCGTATTACCTTGTCATCGTTGGGTCGCCATGCAGCATTCCCTTTGCGTTCCAATATTCATTGGACATTGTGGCCGCGGTCGGGCGGCTGGATTTCCCGTCGCTCGACGGATTCAAGGCCTACGCGCGTAGCATCGCAATGTTCGAAAAGGACACGACCCGCATGACGCGAAGGTGTATCGAGCTCTTCGCTACCTGCCACGACTTCGATCGCGCCACCCAGTTATTCACCAAGAACGTGGCCAAGCCCTTAAGCGCTGGCGATGAAATGCGCGGTCCCCTGGGGAGTCGGTATGGTTTCTCGGTAAGCGCTTCCCTAGGCGACCGATCGACCAAGGCGAACCTGATTCGTATCCTCGAAGAGAACAAACGCGCACCGTCGATCATCTTCACCGGCACACATGGCATGGCCTTCGATGCCACGGACACGAGGCGGCTAGACAACCAAGGGGCGCTGGTCTGCCAAGACTGGCCAGGATACGGCAACATCTCAAGTGAGCACTGGTTTGCCGCGCAGGACGTTCCACTGGATGCGAACGTACATGGGCTGATCCATTTCTTCTTTGCCTGCTATGGCGCGGGCACACCCGAGTTCGATAACTTTCAATTCGAAGCTCCGAACGTGCGGATTGCGTCGAGCCCAATGACGGCTCGCCTGCCGCAAAAGCTCATGACGTTGCCGCAGGGCGGGGTGCTGGCCTCCCTTGGGCACATCGACCGGGCGTGGGCGTCTAGCTTCCAGGGTAGGCGCGGCGCCGCCCAGACCCAAGGGTTCCGGGAGGTGATCGATCGGCTGCTCGCAGGGCAGCGGATCGGCTTAGCCACGGACAATTTCAACAACCAGTGGGGCGTGTTGAGCACCGAGCTGGCTGACATGCTCAGCGACAAGGCCTACGGCAAAGCCCTACGTGAGTCCGACCTGCTGGCATTGCGGATCGCGCGTGACGACTGCCGGAACTATGTCGTCCTGGGGGATCCCGCTGTCAAACTCAGGCCGGAAACTCTCCCTCCCCCTTATGACCTCTAGACGATGCAATTGAGACGGCAGAGCAGGGAAGCTAGGAGGCTGAGCGGGACGTGGCCGATGAGCTGCAAGGGCGCCTGTTCATCGACCTGTCCGATGGGCCGGGCCAGCGGGCGCCAAAAGTGCCTCGCAGATTGATTCCCTCAAGATGAGTGGGCCCTACATGCCGATGTTAGCGGCGGCCTAAATCCGCGCATAAATGGTGGCAAGGTGCGGCAATCAATAAGGGACCCACGCGGGGCCCCTTGTTGGCGAGGAGGTTGTTGTGCTGCTCGGGGTAGCTTTGATTTCGGTGCAATTTGCGACGGTTCGCAAGCCCAGCATCAGCGCGGACGGGTCCTCGTAAGCGATTGATTAATAGAGGATTTCTGTTTGGCCATCGATCAACCGCAAACGGCGTCATTGCGAGCTCGATTTCAGCCCGCAGCGCTTGTTTTGGGTGCAGTTTGTGACGGCAGTAGTTGGTGTCCCTTTGATTTCGGTGCATTTTACCGGGATAGCTGCCCCTAGCATTCATGCGGGTTTCCGGGCGATTTCGTG
>NZ_JBIUHC010000243.1:0-10248 GCF_044627735.1 Cupriavidus sp. CuC1
CGGATAGCGCCGGCGGCCCCGGCTGCCGCGACGGTAGTGAGCGCGCCCGCCACCGCGATGCGACCGCGTTTCCGCCCGCCAGAAGGCATGGCGCCAGTGGCGTCGGCCGCCATGCCGCCCTCACCGGCAGCACCGGCAGCAGTACCGAACCCCGCCGCTGCCCCCACGCCCCAGCCGTCCAGCATTTGGGCCCCGGCGGCTCCCGCGGCTGCGGCCGCGCCGCCGGCCGAGCCCGCTCGCGCCGCCGACACCGAATTGTCCAAGGTGTTCGCCCGGCTCGAAGGCCGCCAGGAACCGGCCACCACCAGCGAGCGCGCACCCGCGCGCCGCTCCTTTCTTGATCGGCTGAATCGCTCGTGAAGATCATTGCTGTTGTTTCGGCCAAGGGCGGCGTGGGAAAGACCACGCTGTCGGCCAACCTGGCCGAAGCGCTCGCCCTCGCCGGCGAGAATGTGCTTGCCGTGGACCTGGATCCGCAAAATGCGCTGCGCCTGCATTTCGGCATGCCGCCGCAGGAAGTCGCGGGGCATGCGCGGGCCACGCTGGCCGCGGAAGCGTGGCAGCAGAGCATGTACAAGGGCCGCTCCCGCGTGCTGGTCATGCCGTTCGGCTCGCTCAACGAGGCGGACCGCTCCGCGTTTGAAACGCACCTCTCCACGCATCCGGGATGGCTGCGCACGGAGCTTGCCGGGCTCGGCCTGGGCCGCGACGATGTGGTTGTGATCGACACCCCGCCGGGCCCGTCGCCTTACATGCGTCAGGCGCTGTCCAGCGCGCAGCTATGCCTGATGGTGTCGCTGCCGGACGCCGCCTCCTACGCCACGATGCCCCTGATGGAAGACCTGATCCGCACCTATTGCGAAGGCCGGCCCGATTACCTGGGCCATGTGCTGGTGATCAACCAGGTCGACGTGAGCCGCCAGCTCGGCAAGGACGTGGTGCAGGTGCTGCGCGCCCAGCTGGGCGAGCGCGTGCTGGGCGTGATCCACCAGGACCAGGCCGTGGCCGAGGCGCTGGCCTATGACCGCAGCGTGCTCGAGTACAACCCTCACAGCCAGGCCACGCACGACCTGCAGCGCTGCGCTGCATGGGTGCGCCAGGCGCTGGCCGCTCACGGAGAAGCCGCGTGAAGCCAGCCAAGGCAAAAGCCGCCGCCGCGCCCAAAGGCGCGCGGGCCAAGGGCAAGGACAAGGTTAAAGGCAAAAGCAAAAGCAAAGGCGACGACAAGCCCAACGCGCTGTCGGCTGCGTTGCGGCGTTTCGGCAGCACCTTCATCGAGCTTCCCCTTTGGGATAGCGCTGCGGCGCGGGTGTTGGCGTTGCTGCTCGGGCTGTTCATGTTTGCGCTGGTCATCACGGTGCCGCTGGATTTCTGGCAGCAGGTCGGGTTTGCCGCGGTGTGCTTCGGGCTGGCGATCTGGCTGAACCGGGTCAAGGGCCATCTCGCCACGCTGATGATGGTGATCCTGTCGATCGCGGCGTCCAGCCGCTACATGTACTGGCGCCTGACGGAAACCGTGGGCCTGGGCGGTTGGTTCGACACCGTCTTCGGCATCGGCCTGGTGCTGGCCGAGATCTACGCGTTCGTGGTGCTGATGCTGGGCTACTTCCAGACCGCGTGGCCGCTCAAGCGCCGCCCGGTGGCGATGCCCGCGGACAGCGCCAGCTGGCCCACCGTGGATATCTTCATTCCGACCTACAACGAGCCGCTGTCGGTGGTCAAGCCGACGGTGTTCGCGGCGATGTCCCTGGACTGGCCGCGCGACAAGATCAATGTCTACGTGCTGGACGACGGCCGGCGCGAGGAATTCCGCGAGTTCTGCGAGAAGGTCGGCGTCACCCACGTGACGCGTAATCACAATCGCCACGCCAAGGCGGGCAATATCAACGAGGCGCTCAAGGGCACGCACGGCGAGTATGTGGCGATCTTCGATTGCGACCACATTCCCACGCGCTCCTTCCTGCAGATCAGCATGGGCTGGTTCCTCAAGGACCCCAAGCTGGCCATGCTGCAGACGCCGCACTATTTCTTCTCGCCCGACCCGTTCGAGAAAAACCTGCGCACCTTCCAGGAAGTCCCCAACGAGGGCGAGCTGTTCTACGGCCTGGTGCAGGACGGCAACGACCTGTGGGACGCCACCTTCTTCTGCGGCTCCTGCGCCGTGATCCGCCGCGCCCCGCTGCTGGAGGTGGGCGGCATCGCGGTGGAAACCGTGACCGAGGACGCGCACACCGCGCTCAAGCTGCACCGCAAGGGCTACGGCACCGCCTACCTGGCGATTCCGCAAGCCGCGGGGCTGGCAACGGAAAGCCTCTCGGGCCACGTCGGGCAGCGCATTCGCTGGGCCCGGGGCATGGCGCAGATCTGCCGGGTGGACAACCCGCTGTTCGGGCCGGGCCTGTCGATCCCGCAGCGGCTGTGCTACCTCAATGCCATGCTGCACTTCTTCTACGGCCTGCCGCGGCTGGTGTTCCTGACGGCGCCGCTGGCCTACCTGCTGTTCGGCGCCCACGTGATCCAGGCCCCGGCGCTGACCATCGCCACGTTCGCGCTGCCGCACCTGTTGCACGCGAACATGACCAACTCGCGCATCCAGGGCAAGTTCCGGCATTCGTTCTGGAACGAGGTCTACGAATCGGTGCTGGCGTGGTACATCATGCGGCCGGTGCTGGTGGCATTCGTCAACCCCGCGGCCGGCAAGTTCAACGTGACGCCCAAGGGCGGCGTGATCGAGGAAGCCTACTTCGACTGGGTGATCTCGCGGCCCTACCTGGTGCTGCTGCTGTTCAACATGCTGGGCGTGGTGGTGGGTTTCCTGCGGCTGTTCCTGTGGAATCAGTTCGAGGCCACCACGGTGGTGCTCAACCTGACCTGGACGTTCTACAACCTGATCATTCTCGGCGCCTCGATTGCGGTCGCCAGCGAGACGCGCCAGATCCGCGTGGCGCACCGGGTGGCGATGAAGCTGCCCGCCACGCTGCACTTTCCCGATGGCCGCACGCTGGTGTGCGAGACCATCGACTTCGCCGAGGGCGGCATCGGCATGCGGCTGCCGCCTGGCATGAAGGCCGCCGTGGGCGAGCAAGTGCAGATCTCGCTCTACCTGCAGAACGACGAGCACATGTTCCCCGCCAAGGTGGTGTTCCAGGGTGACACGCACACCGGCCTGGAGCTGGCGGAAATGAGCCCGCGCGAGGAAATGGCGTTCGTGCAATGCACCTTTGCGCGCGCCGACGCGTGGATCGATTCGTGGGGCCGCAAGCGCCCGGATGCCCCGGGGCTGGCAGCCGGCCAGATCCTGCGCATCGGCCTGCTTGGCTTCCATAACGTGATGTTCCACCTGGGGCGCGAGATGCGCCACTTGCTGCGCCGTCCAGAACCTGGCGCTTCTACCCGTTGATCGGCCTGATCGGCCTCGTCGGCCATGCGCCGCGTCCCGCAACGGTTCGGGACGCGGCTTGACCACGCACCGGACCACTGGCAAAAAACAGAGAATGCGTTTGACCAAGACACCACGCCTGACCGATCGCTCAACTGCGCCCACAACCGCGCCCACAGCCGCGCGCCTGCCCGCGGCGGCCCGCCTGAGCGCATTGCTCGCGCTTGCCATGCTGACGGTGACCCCGGCCGGCGCCCAGCGCGCCAGCGTGCCCGACACCACGCGCGACGCAGTCGCCGCGCAGTCGCCCGCCGCAGTGGCCGTGCAGGCCGCCGCCGCGCCCCGCAGCGGCGCGCGCACCGTGCAGCTCACGCTCAAGCAGCTCGGCGCCACCGCGCCATTCCAGTTGCGCGGTGTGGACGCCATCAACGGCGTGCCGTTCTCGATCCGCGCCGACGAGGTCGTGACCGGGGCGCGCCTGAAGTTGCGCTACACGTACTCGCCCGCGCTGATACCGGCGCTGTCGCATATCAACGTGATGGTCAACGGCGAGGTCGCCGGTACCGTGCCGGTGCCCAAGGACACCGCGGGGACCAGCCTGGAGCGCGATGTGCCGATCGAGCCGCGGCTGATCACCGAGTTCAACCGTCTCAACCTGCAGCTGATCGGCCACTACACCACCGATTGCGAAGATCCCTTCCACTCCAGCCTGTGGGCCACCGTTGGCAATAGCAGCGTGCTGGAACTTACGCTGACGCCGGTGGCGCTGTCCAACGACCTGGCCCTGCTGCCGCTGCCGTTCTTCGATCGCCGCGACGTTGGCCGCCTCAGGCTGCCTTTTGTGTTTGCGGGCGCACCGTCGACGGCCACGCTGGAAGCCGCGGGCACGGTTTCGTCGTGGTTCGGCGCGCTGGCCGGCTATCGCGGCGCATCGTTTGCCGCCACGCTCAACCAGGTGCCCGCCACTGGCAATGCGGTGGTGTTCGTCACCAACGAAGAAAAGCCCGCCGGCGTGCAGGTGCCCGCCATCAGCGGCCCGTCGATCGCGGTGGTGCCCAATCCGGGCGACGCCAACGCCAAGCTGTTGCTGGTGATGGGCCGCGATAGCGCCGAGCTCAAAACCGCGGCGCAGGCGCTCGCGCTCGGCGCGCGCGCGCTGTCCGGGCAGAACGCCACCATCAACAAGCTCGAAGACGTGGCGCCGCGAGTGCCCTACGACGCACCCAACTGGATCCGCAGCGACCGCCCGGTGCGCTTTGGCGAGCTTGCCGAAGTGCGCGACCTCAATGTCTCGGGCTACAGCCCGGACCTCGTGCGGGTGAATTTCCGGCTGCCGCCCGACCTGTTCGGCTGGCGCAGCAAGGGCATCCCGATCGACCTGAAGTACCGCTATACGCCGCGCCCGGTGGTGGACAAGTCCACCCTCAACATCAGCGTCAGCAACCAGTTCCTGCGCGCGTACGCGCTGCGCTCGGTCAGGAACCAGGATGGCGGCGCCAGCCAGTTGCTGGCCAAGGTGCTGCCGGATGGCTCGGTGCCGGTCGATGAGCACATCGAGCTGCCGCTGTTCATGCTGCCCGCGCAGTCGCAGCTGCAGTTCCATTTCTACTACGACTACCTCAAGCAGGGCGCGTGCAAGGACGTGATGCTGGACAATGTCAAGGGCGCGATCGATCCGGACTCCACCATCAACATCACCGGCCTGCCGCACTTTATCGCGCTGCCTGACCTGGCCGTGTTCGGCAACAGCGGCTTCCCGTTCACGCGCATGGCCGACCTCTCCGAGACCGCGGTCATCCTGCCGGACAAGCCTGCCGCCGAGGACTACTCGACCTACCTCACGCTGATGGGGCGCATGGGCGAATCCACCGGCTATCCCGCCACCGGGGTGGCCGTGAGCGCCGCCGCGCAGGTCGGCAAGCAAGCCGCGCGCGACCTGCTGGTGATCGGCACCACGCAGAGCCAGCCGCTCTTCACGCAATGGGCCGAGCGCATGCCGGTCACGCTGGCCGGCAATGAAAAGCGCTTTGCGCTGACCGATCTGGTGTCCACCGTGACGGGCTGGTGGAACGGTGCGGATGGCACGCGCAACCGCCCGGTCGAGACGCGCATGTCGATCAGCAGCGCCAGCACCGATGCCGCGCTCAGCGCCTTCGAGTCGCCGCTGGCATCCGGGCGCAGCGTGGTGGCCGTCGCCAGCAACGCGCCGCAAGGCCTGCTGGCGATGACCGAGGTGCTGCTCGATCCTGACCAGGTCACGAACGTGCAAGGCAGCCTGGCGCTGGTGCGCGGCAAGGAGATCAACAGCCTGGCGGCCCAGCAGAACTACTACGTGGGCAAGCTGCGGCCCTGGACCTATGTGCAGTGGTGGCTCTCGCAGCGGCCGCTCGCCATGGTGCTGATGATCGGCGGCGCCGCGCTGCTGCTGGCGGTGTTGATGTATCTGTCGCTGCGGGCACGCGCCGCGCGCCGCAAGCTAGGGGAACACAAGTGAGCGTGAACCGCATTCGCCGCCTATGGCTCGCGGGCTTGCCCGGCCTGGGCGCGCTCGCGGCGCTGGGTGGCTGGCCCGCGCTGGCCCACGGCGCCGCGCCGAAGACATCGGCGCCGGCCGCCTGCGCGTGGCCGCTGTACCAGCAGTTCCTGTCCCGCTTCGTGCAGGCCGACGGCCGCGTGCTCGACCCGTCCACCAAGGAGCAGCAAAGCACCTCCGAGGGCCAGTCCTACGGCATGGTGTTTGCCCTGATGGCCAACGACCGCGCCACCTTCGACCGCCAATGGCAATGGAGCATTGCCAACCTCGGCGCGGGCAACCTGCAGGACAAGCTGCCCGCCTGGCAGTGGGGCCACCGGGCCGACGGCTCGTGGGGCGTGATCGACGCGAACCCCGCATCGGATGCCGACTTGTGGTTCGCCTTCGCGCTGCTCGAAGCCGCGCGGTTGTGGAAGCAGCCGCGCTATGGCGAGCAGGCGCGCGCGCTGCTCAAGCTGGTGGCCAGGCAAGAGGTGGTGTCGCTGCCCGGCTTTGGCACCATGCTATTGCCGGGCCCGCAGGGTTTTGCCCAAGGCAACGCCGATGGCCCGCGCCAGTGGCGCCTCAATGCCAGCTACCTGCCGGTGCCATTGCTGCGCCGCCTGGCTGGCGCCGAGCCGTCCGGCCCTTGGGGGCAGCTTGCCACGCAGGCCGGCAAGCTGGTCGAGGCGGTGGCCAGGCAGGGCATCGTGCCCGACTGGTCGGCCTACCGCAGCGACGCTGGCGGCAGCGGCTTTCTCACCGACCCGGACAAGGGCGATGTCAGCAGCTACGACGCTATCCGCGTCTACCTGTGGGCCGGCGTGACGCCACGCGGCGACGCCGCTGGCCGCCTGCTGATGAAGGCGCTGGCGCCGCAGGCGCAGCGCATGGCGGGACGCGCCGCGCCGCCCGAGCGCATGCACGCCGATAGTGGCGCGGTGGAAGGCGACGGCCCGACGGGCTTTTCCGCCGCCCTGGTGCCGTTCCTGCAGGCGGCCAGATCGCCGGCAGCCGCGGTGCAGCGCACCCGGGCCGAGACGATGATCGACGCCGCCACGGGCAAGTCCGCCGCCACGTACTACGACACCGTATTGGGATTATTCGGCCTCGGCTTTGCCGAAGGCCGCTACCGGTTCGCGCCTTCGGGGCAACTGGAGCTGGAGTGGGAGAAGACATGTCGAACCGCAAGCGCCCGGCCATGAACGGACGCGCGAACACACCCCGCCCGACGAGCGGGCAGCATATTCCCGCGGACACCGCGCGCGGCAAGGGCCTGCGCGCCAAGACACTGGTGCTGAGCCTGCTGGCGGCGTTTGCCGCAGCTGCCACGGCGCAGGAAGATCCGGTCAAGCTGTTGGTGGACCAGGGCAAGTACTGGCAGGAACGCGGCCGCAGCGACCGCGCCGCCGAAGCGTGGCAAAAGATCCTGCGGCTGAATCCGGCCCAGCCCGAAGCCCTGTACGGCATGGGCGTGGCCGAAGCCGAGGCGGGCCGCCCCGACGGCGCGCGCACCTACCTGGAGCGACTGAAGAAGGCCCAGCCCAACTCCCCGCTGGTGGCGCGCCTCACGCAGGTGATCAGCAGCGGCGGCGTGACCCAGCAGGTCGAGCAGGCGCGCCAGCTGGCGCGCAGCGGCCAGAGCGAGGAAGCCGTCAAGCGCTATCAGCAAGCCGCGGGCGGCGCGGTGCCGCAGGGCAACCTGGCGCTGGAGTACTACCAGACGCTGGGTGGCACGGCGCAAGGCTGGGAAGAAGCCCGCAAGGGCCTGGAGCAACTGGCCCGCGCCAATCCGTCGGACAACCGCGCGCAGCTCGCGCTGGCGCAGCACCTGACCTACCGCGAGTCCACGCGGCGCGACGGCATCCGCCAGCTGGAGGCGCTGTCCAAAAGCAGCGACGTAGCCGGCCAGGCCGGCGAGAGCTGGCGGCGGGCGCTGACCTGGCTGGGCGGCCGGCCGGCGGATGCGCCGCTGTACCAGGCATGGCTGGCAAGCCATCCCGACGACGCCACCATCCGCGCCAAGCTCGATGCGGTCAAGGCCCAGCACCAGCACCAGCAACAGCAACAGCAACAGCAGCAAGCCACGCAAGCGGCCGGCGCCGCCAGCAACCCGGTGCGCCAGATCGTGCAGCAAGGCTTCGATGCCATGGATGCCGGCGACCTCGAGCGCGCCGGCGACCGGTTCCAGACCGCGTTGCAGGAGCGCCCCGGCGACGCCGACGCGCTCGGCGGCATGGGCGTGCTGCGCCTCAAGCAGGAGAAGTTTGCCGAGGCGGTGGATTTCCTCGACCAGGCCGCCAAGCGCGGTGCCGGCGGGCGATACCGCAGCGCGCAGAACAGTGCCACGTACTGGCTGCTGTCCGAACAGGCCAGTGCAGCGCGTGGCGCGGGCAACCGCGCCGAGGCGCGCAGCCTGCTGGAGCGCGCGATCAAGCTCGATGCGCGCGAGCCCTCTGCCCAGGTGGCGCTGGCCGACGTGATGGCCGAGGAAGGCCAGTACGCCCAGGCCGAAGCTGCCTATCGCCGCGTGCTCAAGCAACAGCCCGACAATCCCGACGCCACGCGCGGCCTGGTGGGCGTGCTGGCGGCGCAGAACAAGAGCGCGGAAGCACTCGCCATCGTGCAGAACCTCACGCCGGCCCAGCAGGACAAGGTTGGCTCGCTGGGCAAGCTGCGCGCCGAAGAGGCCCGCGGCCAGGCCCGCGCCGCCTTGCAGCGCGGCGATACCGCCGGCGCGCGCCGCGCGCTGGAAGACGCGATGGCGGCCGACCCTACCAACCCGTGGGTGCGGCTGGATGTGGCACGCGCCTATGCGTCGATGGGCTTGAAGGAGCAGGCGCGCAGCGTCATGGACGGCCTGCTGCTGTCCAATCCCAATATGCCGGACGCGCTGTACGCGAGCGCACTGCTGTCGGCCGAAACCGGCGACTGGCAAAGCGGGCTCGATGCGCTGGAGCGCATTCCGCCGCAGAACCGCACCCGCGACATGGGCACCCTGCAGCGCCGCCTGTGGGTGCACGCCGAAGCCGCCCGCGCCAGCGGGCTTGCCGCCGCCGGCCAACAGGCCGCCGCGCTGGGCGTGCTGCAGCAAGCCCAGCGCTACGCCCAGCAGGACCCCGACCAGCTCGGCGCGCTGGCGCTGGCTTACGCCGATGCGGGCGACGAGGCGCGCGCGCTCTCGCTGATGCGCAACGTCATGGGCCGCACGGTGCGCCCGGACGTTGGCATGCAACTGCAGTACGCCGCCATCCTGCTCAAGACCAAGCAGGACGTGGAACTGGCCGGCGTGCTGCGCCAGCTTGCCAGCGCCAACCTGAGCAACTCGCAACGCCGCGACTATGACGACCTGCGGGTCGCCTACATCGTGCGGCAGGCCGATGCGCTGACCGAGAGCGGCGACCTCGTGGCAGCCTACGACATGCTGGCGCCGGCGCTCTCCGAGCGCCCCGGCAACGGCGCCGTGCGCGCCAGCCTGGCGCGCATGTATGCGCAGGCGGGCGAGAACAAGAAGGCGCTGACGCTGTACGAGAGCGTGCTGGAGAAGGATCCGCGCAACCTCGACCTGATGCTGGCGGCAATCGGCACCGCCACCGCCGCCAAGGAATTCAGCTGGGCCGAAGGCACGTTGCAGATGGCGCTGGCCCAGGCACCCAAGTCGCCCAAGGTGCTGACCGCCGCCGGGCGGCTCTACCGCGCCCAAGGCAAGACCTCGCGCGCTGCCGAGTACTTCCGCGCAGCGGTGGCGGCAGAGAACGTCGCGGGCTTGTCCTCGGCAAGCGCGCGCCCGGATGGCGCGGGCTTCGACCGCGTGCCGTCCAACCCGTTTGTCGGCCTGCCTGGCCAGCGCGGCAACTCGCAGTTGCCGCCGCCCGGGTCGCAGGCGCCGTACCTGATCGTGCCGGGCCCCACGCGCGCCGCGGCCGCGCCCCAGCCCGTGATGGCCGCCACGGCGCCCGCGCCGGTGATGATGAGCGCCGGCGCACAGGCCTCGCAACCCTATATCCCGACGCCGGTGTCCGCTGCCGGGCAGGGCATGGCGCCGGCGATCCAGCAGCCGCAGGCCTACTATCCGCAGCAGGCGCAAGCGCCCATGCCGATGCAGGCGGCTGCCAGCACGCGCGGCAAGAACGCGCGCGCGGCCAAGGCGGGCCCGCAGGCCTATCCAGCCAATCAGGCCAATCAGGCCAATCAGGCCAATCAGGCTTACCCCGCCTATCCTGCCTATCCGGCCAACGCGCAGGCCGCCCAGCAGCCGGGCGTGCCATATCCAGTGCCGCAGCAAGCCGCGGCAGCGCAGTATCCCTTCGCGCAGTACGCCGCGCCGGCAGCCGGCGGTTATGCGGCGCCGCCCGCG
>NZ_JBIUHC010000244.1:0-10070 GCF_044627735.1 Cupriavidus sp. CuC1
TGAGCCGGATGCGGGGCGACTCGCACGTCCGGTTCTTAGGGGGCGGCGGCGCAGTAATGCGTCGCTGCTACCCGACCGCTTCGCATGTGCGCCAGCGGGCGCTGGCCGCGGCCCGGCATCGGTTCGCAAGCGCAGAAGGACGGCTTTGCCATTGCGGAAGCAGCGAATGCCCTGCCACACATAGAATCCCCGCAACGACTCAAAGAGGCGGCCCGCGGCTCGCCTTCCCAACCGAGGGACAAACAGATGGACCTGCGTTTCAGCGCGGCGGAACAAGCGTTCCGCGAAGAAGTTCGGAGTTTCGTGCAGGCCAGCCTGCCTGCGGATATCCGCGACAAGGTGCTGGCTCACCAGCGCGTGGAGAAGGATGACTACGTGCGCTGGCACCGTGTCCTGCACGCGCAGGGCTGGGGCGCGCCGACCTGGCCCAAGGAATGGGGCGGTACGGGCTGGAACGCGCTGCAGCGCCTGATCTTCGAGATCGAGGCGTTCCGCGCTGGCGCGCCGCGGCTGCTGCCGTTCGGCCTGACCATGATCGGCCCGGTGCTGATGAAGTACGCCAGCCAGGAGCATAAGGAACGCTTCCTGCCGCGCATTCCCACGGTGGAGGATTTCTGGTGCCAGGGCTACTCCGAGCCCGGCTCCGGCTCCGACCTGGCCTCGCTCAAGACGCGCGCCGTGCGCCAGGGCGACCGCTATATCGTCAATGGCCAGAAGACCTGGACGACCATGGCGCACTTCGCCGACTGGATCTTCTGCCTGGTGCGCACCGATACCGAGTCCAAGCCGCAGGAAGGCATCTCGATGCTGCTGATCGACATGAAGACACCGGGCGTGACGGTGCGCCCGATCGTCACGCTCGACGGCGGCCATGACGTCAACGAGGTGTGGTTCGAGGATGTGGAAGTGCCGGTGGGCAACCTGCTGGGCGAAGAGAACCGCGGCTGGACCTACGCCAAGTACCTGCTCGGCCACGAGCGCACCGGCATTGCCGGCATTGGCCACTGCAACCGCGAGCTGCGCCAGCTCAAGCACTACGCCGCGCAAGCCACCGACGGCGCCGGCCGCCCGCTGATCGACGACGTGCGCATGCGCGACAAGATCGCCCGCATCGAGATGGACATCATGGCGCTGGAAATGCTGTTGCTGCGCGTGGCCACGCAAGACGCCGGCCGCGGCCCCGGCCCCGGCCCGGAAGCCTCCATCGTCAAGATCCGCGGCTCCGAGATCCAGCAGGACCTGGCCATGCTGCAGATGGAAGTGGCTGGCCCCAATGCCTGGCCGTATTCCCCGCGCTGGCTCGAAGCCGGCGAAGCACCGCCTGCCGACGCGCCGCTGCACGCCCCGGCCTGGGCCGCGCCCGCCGCGTCCACGTACTTCGACATGCGCAAGACATCGATCTACGGCGGCACCACCGAAGTACAGAAGAACATCATCTCCAAGATGATCCTCGGTTTCTGAGAGCACAGACGGAACAAGCACAGCCATGGACTTCAACTACAGCGAAGAACAGCAGATGCTGGCGGACAGCCTGCGCCGCTTCATCGATACCGAATACACCTTCGACAAACGCCGCAAGAGCGCGCGCGGCGGCGGCAGCTTCAACCGCGCCACCTGGGCGCAGCTAGCCGAAATGGGCGTGCTCGGCCTGACCGTGCCCGGCGAATTCGGCGGCTTCGGCGAAAGCGCCGCCAGCCAGCTCGTGGTGCAGCGCGAACTGGGCCGCGGCCTGGTGCTGGAACCTGTCACACCCACGGCGGTGATGGCCACCGCCGTGCTGAGCGCCTACGGCAGCGCCGCCCAGAAAGACGAATGGCTGCCCGCCATCGCCGCCGGCGAGCGCGTGGTCACCCTCGCCTACCTGGAACCCACCACCCGCTACCGCCCCGAGACCGCACGCGCCAGCGCAGAGCGCAAGGGCGAGGGCTATGTCCTCAATGGCAACAAGAGCCTGGCCTGGCACGGCGAGGCCGCCGACGCCTTCCTGCTTACCGCGCGCATCGCCGGCAGCAATGAACTAGCCCTGTTCCTGGTGCCGAAGAGCGCCGCCGGGCTCACGGTGCGCGGCTATCCCACCATGGACAGCCTGCGCGCCGCCGACCTCACCCTGCAGAATGTCGCGGTGGACGCCAGCGCCGTGGTTGGCGACGCTGCCGACGGCCTGCCCGCCCTGCTCCACGGCATCGACCACGGCATCGCCGCGCTATGCGCCGAAGCCGCCGGCGCCATGGAAAAACTGATCGAGATCACCGCCGAATACCTGCGCACGCGACAGCAGTTCGGCAAGCCGCTAGCCGTATTCCAGGCGCTGCAGCACCGCATGGCCGACATGCTGGTACAGAAGGAACTGGCGCTTTCGATGGCCTACGTGGCAGCGCAAGCCCTGGACGAAACCGACCCCGCGCAACGCCGCCGCATGCTCAGCGCAGCCAAGGTCACGGTCGCCAAGGCCGGCCGCCTGGTCGGCCAGCAAGCCGTGCAGCTGCACGGCGGGATGGGCATGACGGATGAACTGGAGGTTGGGGACTACTTCAAGCGGCTCACGATGATCGACCCGTTGCTGGGCGACAGCGATTTCCACGTGCAACGGTATGGCGAGGTGATGACGGCGTAAAGCCCGGGCCGGGCCTATGAGCGCGGCGCTATTTAGCGAGCGCCCGCCCTCTCCCCCGGCCCCTCTCCCACAAGTGGGAGAGGGGCGCCAACCAGCGGGAGATCTTGAACATCGATTCGGTGTAGCCGTGTCTCCCGCCAGTCAGGCGGGAGACACCCACACGCGATGCGAAGCGAGCCGTGAAGGTTTGAACCTCCCGTTATGCGGCGCCTCGTCGCATCCGGGTCGCCTTCTTTGCCTACTTTCTTGGCGAGACAAGAAAGTAGGTCGCCGCCCCGAAGGGGTGGTGAAACTGCCTTTGACTTCAAGCTTTTGACGTTGAAGTTAGGCAGTTGCTGTTGCAGTTGCTGTTGCATCTGCCTTTCGACCCCCACCTACCTCAAATCACCAACTCAATAACAAACGGCCCCGGCCGAGCGTTAGCCATACTGAACAACTCAGCAAACCGCTCCATATCCTCCGCCCGAGCAGCCTCCACCCCCATCCCGTTAGCCAGCTGCACCCAGTTAAGATCCGGGTTCCCGATATCCAGCATATCGAGCGCAGTCTTGCCCGGATTGGCGCCAACACCAGCCAGCTCACCCAGCAAGATCGCATACTTCCGATTCGCCAGAATCACCACGGTAACGTCAAGCTTCTCGCGCGCCATGGTCCACAGCGATTGCAGCGTGTACATGCCCGAACCATCAGCCTGCAGCGCAACAACGCGGCGGCCAGGCGCGGCAACCGCAGCGCCAGTAGCCAGCGGCAGCCCATCGCCAATAGCACCGCCAGTGAGCTGCAGCCAGTCATGCGGCGCGGCATGCACGGTACCCGGATAAAACGCACGGCCAAAGCTCACGCTCTCTTCCACCACGATGGCCTGCTCGGGCAGCAGCGCGGTCAACGTTTGCGCCACCGCCTCGGAGGTCACCGCACCCTTGGCGATCCCACGCGGAGCGACCGAAGCCGGCACCTGCACTGACGGGGCGCCAAACTCGTCGGCAAGCCGTGCCAGGGCTTCGGCCAGGTCTTGTTCCGGACGGGCCAGCACATGGATTTCGGCGTCTTCAGGATACGGGCGGGGCGACTTGCCCGGATAGGCGAAGAAGGTCACCGGGGGCGGCGCGCCCACCAGGATGACGTTGCGGATGCCGGCCAGCTTGTCGCGCGCGACGTCGCCAGAGTATGGCACCCGATCCACGTTGAAACGGCCACGGCCGCGCGACACGCGCGCGTTGGACATCGGCGTGATCAGGCGCGCATCGGTGGCGGCGGCGATGCGGTGCGCATCGGCCAGCGGCGCTTCGCGCAGCGCGGTGCCGGCCAGCACGATCAGCGTGGGCTGGCCCGAGCGCAGCAGGCGTGCGGCTTGCTGGATGGCGTCGGGCGAGACCTTGGGCACGGGCAACGGCGCCAGCGGCACGCCCACCTTGCCGCCTGCATCCCAGCAGACATCCGAGGGCAGGATCAGGCTGGCGACCCCGCCGGGGGCGGCGCACGCGGCCTGCACCGCAGTAGCGGCGTCGGCGCCGACCGATGCGGCATCCGTGGCGGTGCGGGTCCAGACCGAGACGGGGCGCGCCCAGCCTTCGGTATCGGCCGTCAGCGGTGCGTCGAACGGACGGTGATAGGTGGCCTGGTCGCCCACGATGTTGATCACCGGCGTCTGCGCGCGGCGCGCGTTGTGCAGGTTGGCCAGGCCATTGGCAAGACCCGGGCCGCAGTGCAGCAGCGTGGCCGCCGGCTTGTCGGCCATGCGCGCGTAGCCGTCGGCCGCGCCGGTCACCACGCCTTCGAACAGACCCAGCACGCAACGCATGCCGGGAATGCGGTCGAGCGCGGCCACGAAGTGCATTTCGCTGGTGCCGGGGTTGGCAAAGCAGGTGTCCACGCCGCAGGCCAACAGCGTCTTGACCAGGCTTTCTGCGCCGTTCATTTCGCTCTGCCCGTTGTCGCCATGGGTTGCATGGCTACCTTGGTTGCGGTCGGTATTCGGCATCTCGTTCATTTCCAGTTGGCGGATTGGGGAATGGATTGGTGGTCAAGCATCAGGACTGCGCCGCCGGCGTGCCGGCCGGGCGCGGTGAGGCATAAACGGGGGCGGCGCCCACGCCGGGCGCAAGCAGGTCGAAATCCAGGCACACGAACTCGCTCGGGAATTCGATGCGCGCGTAATAGACGATCACACCGTCCACGCACGCATAGCGCCGCAACTCGGCCACCGGCGCGCCAACGGGCAAAGCCAGCCTGGCTGCCGATTCCGCGCCCGCCGCAATGATCGACAGGCGCTGCCTGGCGGCCGTGACCTTCAGTTGGGGGAAACGGTCGAGCACCGGCACCGAGGGCCCGTGGCGGAACGCTTCCGGCTCGCGAGCAAACACGCTGGCCTCGATAAAGACCTCGCCCAGCGCGAACGGGCGCTGCTCGATCCGGTGCAGGCGGCGCAGGAAGTGATAGCCCGGCGCGCGCGCCGCGGCGCAAGGCATGCCTAGCTCGTCCGGCAAAGTGACGGTGCCGTCGGACTCGGACAGTGCCTCGGTATCGAGCTGCTCGCCTACCGCCACCACCTGGTCCCAGCTTACCGGCAGCATCATGGCGCGGCGCTCGCGGCAGCCTGCCTTGACGAACGTGCCGCGCCCGCGCTCGCGGGTCAGCAGGCCTTCTTCGTCGAGCATGGAGAGCGCGTGGTGCATGGTCATGCGGGCCACGCCGAACTCGCGGCAAAGCTGCTCGAGCGACGGGATGCGCGCGCCCTGGCGCCATTCGCCACTCTCGATATGGCGGCGGAAGATCGTGGCGAGCTGAAGGTAGACCGGCTGGCGGCTGCGGGACAGGAGGTCGCTGGAGGCGGGCAAGGCGGTAAAAACAGGGTTCGGCATCATCGGCGGGAGCGGCGCAGCGACTGCGAAAGCTGGCGAGGCGCCAGCGTATTGCCGCTGGCCGGAAGTGGCTTACCGGAAGTGGCTTACTTTAATAAGGTCTACAAACCTAGACTACTAGGGTTTACTGTAGTGCCGGCGTAAAAAAACGCGGGCCGAAGCCCGCGTTTTCTTGTGTGCATCCACGCCACGGCGGCCTGTCGCCGCCCGCCCTTACGCCGCCAGCGGCTCCGCGCGGGCCGGCGCAATGACTTGCGTCAGGGCAGGCGCCGGGGTCGTTGCCTGCGGCACGGCGGGTGCCGCGAACAACCCGCGCACGGCCGCGTGGATGGCCTCTACCTGGGCCTGCTTGCGACGGTACGCCGAGCGCTTCTTGGACGGCAGCGCCATCACATCGCGGCGCGGCGGGTTGACCGGCATCTCGACATTGCCGCAAGGCATTGGCTGGCCGGCGGACTCCATCCAGAAACCCTCGTAGTCGCAACGGATCTCGCGCGGAGTGTGGCGCTGGCGACCCACGTGGTTTTTCTTGCTGACGCCCACGATACGCTGCACCCCGAGCGCGGCGGCGAAGCCAAGCAGGGCTTCCATGACCGCGTCCTTGGGACGCAGGCCTTCGCATGCCTTGGTGGATTCGCGGATCAGGTCACGGCTGTTTTCGCCCATGGGACCTTGCAGGCCCCCGACGAAGATCTCCGTGCCGCCCTTGCGCTGCGCCAGGTAGAAGCTGAGCTGGCTCAGGCAGACGCCGCTGGCTGTGTCCAGCCAATAAAAGGCCAGTTCTCCTTCCTTGGGGTTCGGCCCGGAGTCCGCCAGGCGCAAGGTATAGCGGCCGTCGCCCATCGCCCACTCGAGCCCGCCGCCCACGTAGACGCGTTCGCTCAGCGCCAACGGCACCAGCGTGCTCATGGCACGGTAGTGATCCAGCACCGTACGCATGCGCTCGCGAAAGCTCAGCCCGAATGCGCCAAGCGGGCGATACGGACGCTCGAGCAGCGAGGGCTTGGCCAGGGCTACGCGCTGCATCAGCGCGCAGGAGTCGACCGCCTGCAACCAGCTGCGCACCGCGGCAAAGCGGAATGCAGACCGGCAGATCAGCTTGAAACGCTTGAAAATCCATTTTTTGCCGCCCGGCGGGTAGCAAAACGCGGACAACGCGGTGAGCGTCGCCAGATAGCGAAAATAGAAAAAAGGCCCGAGATCGTGGAAAAATCCCCTGCCACTGAGCCCCGACAGCCATTGAAGGCTCGAGATTGGTCCTTGCACCACTTGACGCTCCCCTGTTCCCGATGCAGCAAAGCCGGTACCCGGTCTTGTGGTGCTGCGCTTACGATCAAAACCTCCGCGCCCGCCGCGTGCGGTGGCGAGTAGGCGGCCAGGCTTAGCCTGGATCACGAGGCGCACCCGGCGGCGTGGGGGGCCACCGGGCTAAATGTTTCTGCCTCGAAATATTCCGTAACGAATAGTAATACGTCAGGTTGACAGCAAATGCAGTCATTTCCCCTGGAACGCAAAAAAAAGTACCGACCGAGGCACCGAAGCATCGGTGAATCAGGCCGCCGCGCGGAAAAAGTGCAGGATGCGCTCTGTTACCCCAGCCGGTCCAGGATCAACGGTGCAGCGCGCCTGCGCGCCGTCGCTCCGTTGCGAAGTACAGGCGCGCCGGCCTGGGCCAGCGCGCTTGCGGCGCGCAGTCCGCGCTTGTCGTCATGATTGCCTTCTTCGGTTGATCCCGGCTTACCCGCATAGCCCGCATGTCGCTTGCGCGGCCTGCTTGGGTTAACCAGAAGTCGAAGGCCGAAATCACGCCTCAGTTAGCGCAAGCTTGGTGGCGGCGCGTTCACGGCAGGTAGCCCAGCAGGCGCCACCAGAAGTAGTCCAGCGGCAGCAGCACCAGCAAGGTCAGCGCGGCCAGCGCCAGGCACAAGCGGGTTCCGTCGCGCAGCCCCACGCCGCCGATCTGCATGGCGATCACGATGGGCGGCGACTGGTAGGGAAAGAACACCGTGGAGAACACGGGGACCTGCAGCATCAACACGGCTTCCAGCGACAAACCCGTGGCCTGCGCCAGCTGTTTGGCGAGCGGCGTCAGCACGGCCGGCAATCCGGGCAGCGTCGTCATGAGCCCAAGGCTCGCCCCGACCGCGCCAAGCGCGGCCACATTGGTGGCGGTATGTCCCGGCGAGAGGGGCAGCCAGCGCAACAGTGCCGCGCTGATGGCGGTCCCCAGCCCGGTGGATTCCACCACGGCGCCAAGGCCGAGAAAGCCGGCCACATAGATGAGGGGCGTGAGATGGACCTGCTCCGCCAGCATGCGCGAGGAAACCAGGCCCACGCCCGGCAGCAGGCAGACGATGCATGCCGCCAGCGAGATCCAGGCCGGCGAGACGCCGTGCAGCGTGTCGGTGGCAAACCCGGCCACGGCCAGCACCAGGATCACGGCCAGCAGCTTTTCCTGGCGGCTCGGCGCGCTCGCCTGCTCGCGCGGGAGTGCCGCGATCGGCCCGTGCTCCGGAAACATCCGGCATACCAGCCAAACCAGCATCATGGTCTTGAGCAAGCCGAGGATGGGGAAATGCAGCAAGAGGTAGCTGCCATAGCTCAGGTTGATGCCATACAGCGAGCTGGCCGCGCCCAGCAGCACGCTGTTCGGGATATTGGCCGGCAGGATGGTGGTGGGCGGCATGTAGCTGGCGGCGGCCACCGTCAGCACCATGCCGATGCGGCCGTTGGAGCCCGGTGCAAAGCCAAGCCGGTCGGCCAGCGCCAGCACGATCGGCATCAGCAGGAGCACGCGCCCGGTGGTCGAAGGCATCAGGAAGGCCAGTCCCACGGCACTCACCGCCACGGTGCCAATCACCTGGCGATAGCTGCCTACCCGGCCCCGGAAGATGATGGCCGCCAGGCGCTGCGCCAGCCCGGTCTGGCGCAAGGCCACGCCGGTTACCGCGCCGCCGAACATTAGCCACCACGCGGTGGAGGCAAAACCCGAGAACACCACGGAGGCCGGCGCCACGTGCAGCACGACGGCGCACAGGAAGAACAGCAACGTCGTAGCCGGCTCGGGCAACACGCCCAGCGCCCAGCAGCACACGGTGGATGCCACCAGCGCCGCCGCCAGCACCAGGCCATCGGGCGCGCCGGTGGCGCGGCCCACCAGCCATACCGCGGCCACGCACAGAGCGATGACCGTGGCGGCGCGCACGCTGTCCGACAGCTTGCCCACGGGCGCGGGGCCAGCTGCAGGTGGCGCCTTGGAAGCGGCAGGATTGCCGGGAAGGCTGGCCGGGGACGGCAAGCCGGGCTGACTGGTATTGCTCATGCGAACGAACTCCGTGGCGCCATGCGATGAGCGCCATCGTAGGGCGCGTCGATCTGGCCGAGTTACACTTCTCGGGCAATTTCTTACGAATGCCAGCCACACCCGAAAACCTGCGCCAAAGCCGCGCCAAGCCACATGCCACGCACCACCTACCAGCCCGTCCCGCTGACCCAGCCCACCGCCGAGCAGCCGGTCATCGTGCACCTGCGCCTGCCGCCGCCCAACGCCATCATTCGCCGCCATCGGCATGCCTGGGGGCAGGTGTCTTTCCCCTCGCGCGGCAGCATCCGCGTGACCGCGGCGGGCACCACCTGGGTGGTGCCGACCATGCGTGCGGTGTGGATTCCGCCCGATGTGGAGCACGAGGTGGTCACGCTGGGCGACGCGGCGCTGCACGCCTGCTACGTGCTGCCTGCGGCGGCGCCCCTGTCGCTCACCACCTGCGCGGTCGTGGAAGTGTCGGCACTGATGCGCAACCTGATGGCGGCGCTGACCGATGCGCCCAGCTTGTCCGCACGCCGGCGCCAGCTGAGCGCAGCCTTGCTGCTCGAGGAATTGCGGGCAGCGCCCACGCTCTGGCCGGGACTGGCCTTGCCCACCGACCGCCGCCTCAAAGCGCTGTGCGATGCCTTGATGGAGCAGCCCGGCTCGGCGCTGAGCCTGGCGCAATGGGCCGAACTGACGGGCGCCAGCGAGCGCACCCTGGCGCGGTTGTTCCGCACCGAGCTGCGCACCAGCTTTGCCGCCTGGCGCCAGCAGTTGCGCCTGGCGCACGCCGTCGATCTGATGAGCCGCGGCAAGCCGCTCGCGCACGTGGCGGCCGAAACCGGCTATGCCAATGCTGGTGCCTTTTCCACCATGTTCCGGCGCGCGCTGGGACAGGCGCCGCGCGATTTCCTGGCCACGGAGTCCCGCCATCACGGGAGGGGGCACTGAGCGAAAAGACATATCTCGCCAAAGCCATCCATTGGTCCGCTGGCGCGCAGGTGCATCCTTGCGCGATGCTCGCCGCAGCCCTGGGCATGGGCATGCCACTGCTGCTCGCCGGCGCTACCGGGCAGGTCGCGCTTGGCCAAGCCGCCGCGCTCGGCGGCCTGGGGCCGGAGAGGTGGCTTAGCTAGCCACTTGAAGCGAAGCCCGTGGTGTTTTCCAGCACGCAGGCGTGACGAGCGCCCGCCCTCTCCCCCAGCCCCTCAGCTTAGGTGTGCCCACATTTTTTGAACAACTAGCTGTTCTCCCTACACCCATCTCCACCGGACAGCTATTCATCCTG
>NZ_JBIUHC010000245.1:0-10043 GCF_044627735.1 Cupriavidus sp. CuC1
TTCTCGTTAGTCTTCTTTGCCGCGCAAAGAAGAGTGACCGGCAGCCCCCGCAGGGGGATGTCGTATGGCTTTTGGGTCCAAACGCCATCGCCGCTTCTTTTGGATGCAAGAGCCAACGCCATTGAAACAAACAGCGACGCCGCCCAAACAAACACCAATCCCCCCACGCAACCAGCCAAGTGACCCCAAACCACTCACTCCGCCTTGGCCCCCGAATCCCTCACCACCTTCGCCCACTTGGCAATCTCAGCCCTCTGATAACCAGCCAGCTTCTCCGGCGTACCAAGGATGGGATCCAGCCCCAACGTCTTCAACTTGGCCTGCACATCAGGAAGCTGGTAAATCCGGTTGAGCTCCGTATTCAGCTTCGCAATCACATCCTTGGGCGTGTTCGCCGGCGCGAAGATGGCGAACCACGAGTCTGCATCGAACCCAGGCAGCCCTTGCTCCGCCAGCGTAGGAATATCCGGTGCCGACGGCGAGCGCTTCGCGCTGGTCACGCCCAGCGCCCGCACCTTGCCCTCCTTGATCACCGGCATTGCCGACGGCAGGTTGTCGAACATCATGCTGATATGGCCGCCGAGCAGATCGGGAATGGCCATGGCGCGGCCTTTGTACGGCACGTGCGTGAGCTTGACCCCGGCCAGCGCATTGAACATCTCGCCCGCCACGTGGGGCGAGGTGCCGACACCGGGCGTGCCAAAGGTCAGGCTGCCCGGCTTGGCCTTGGCCAGCGCGATCAGTTCCGCCACGTTCTTGGCCGGCACCGAGGGGTTGACCACCAGCACGTTGGGCGTGGACGCGACCAGGATCACCGGGGTGAAATCCTTGACCATGTCGTACGGCATCTTGCTGTATAGCGAGCCATTGATGGAGTGCGTGCCGACCGTGCCAAGCGCCAGCGTGTAGCCATCCGGCGCGGCATGCGCGACGGCCTCGGCGCCGATGTTGCCGCCCGCGCCGGGCTTGTTGTCCACCACCACGGGCTGGCCCCACGAGGGCGAGATTTTTTCGGAGAAGATGCGCGCCAGGATGTCGGGCGCGCCGCCGCTGGGAAAGCCTACGACCATCCGGATCGGCTTGGAGGGATAGGTGTCGGCCTGGGCCGAGGGCACGGCAAAGGCGGCGCAGGCGGCCAGGACGGCTGCTGCGAAAGGATTGCAACGCATGGTATGTCTCCCGATTATCGGCTTTATTTTGATGTCGAACTGGTCTTGCACGCTGCCGGCGGAAAGGGGCAAGGCTTTGCGCCTGTCCGCCGGCAGCGGTGACTCAACTGACTGTCGCGCGGGGCTCACGCCACGCTTAAACCACCGTGCCGCCGAACTCCGCCATGACTTTATCGTGCAGCCGGCGCATTCCCTTTAGCCAGCGATCGTAATCTTGTCCCTTGCGCTGGTAATACTCGAGCACTTCCGGATGCGGCAGGATCAGGAAGCGCTCATCCTTCACGCCTTCCAGCGTGACCTGCGCCACGTGCTCGGGCGTGACCGAGCCGGCCTGCAGGAAGCCCTTGCGCTCGCCGTCCTCCCCGAACAGCATGCGCGTCTGTACACCCTGCGGGCAGATGCAGCTGACCTTGATGCCGCGGTCTCCGTAGGTGATCGACAGCCACTCGGCAAAGCCGATGGCGGCGTGCTTGGTCACGGCGTAAGGCGCCGAGCCGATCTGCGACAGCAGCCCGGCGGCCGATACGGTATTGACGAAATAACCATCGCCACGCGCCAGCATCTGCGGCAGCACCGCGCGCGAGGCGTGGATGTGGGCCATGACATTGATCTCCCAGATGCGCTGCCATTCCTCTGCGCTGGCGTCCAGGCCCTTGCGCAGGATGATGCCGGCGTTCGAGCAGAACACATCGATCTGGCCGAAGCGCTGCGTGGCTTCATCGGCCAGTGCCTGCACCGCGGCGGCATCGGCCACGTCGGTTTGCTGCGCGAACACCTGGCAGTCCGGGCTGGCCTTGGCCACTTCCGCGGCTACCGCTTGCGCGCCCTTGCCGTCCAGGTCGGCCACGGCCACGCCGCGCGCGCCGCCGGCTGCGAATGCCAGCGCGAGCGCGCGTCCGATACCGGTGGCCGCGCCGGTCACCACCACGGTCTTGTTGCGAATCTCCATCTTTGTCTCCTTTGTTTGCTATGTCTGTATTGCCAGCTAGATGTATGGCCCTGAGGCCGTGAGAATGCGATACGCGGGGGCGATGGCGACGTGCTATCCGCGCCCCTGCCACAGGCGGCGCTGCAGCACTTCGGCCAGCTCGCGGATGCGCGGGCCGAGGTTGCCGTCGAGGATTTCCGGTGTCAACCGCGCGGCCGCGCCGCCGATGTTGATGGCCAGCACCTCCGCGCCGCCTTCGAGCACCACGGGCGCGGCCGCGCCGCTCACCGTGCGGTCCCACTCCGCATGCGCCAGGCAGAAGCCGCGCTTGGCGTAGTCGCGCAGCGCGCGCTCGAGCTTGATGCGGATCGCGGGCCAGCGCGCGCCGTAGTGGCGCTCCAAGTCCGCCAGCACGGCGGCGCGCCGCTCCGGCTCCAGCCCGGCCAGCCACGCCCGCCCCATGGCGGAGGTGGCGGTGGGCAGGCGCGAGCCCGGCGCCAGCCGCATCACCAGCGCGCCGCGCGGCTGGCAGACTTCCAGATACACCATCTCATGACGGTCCGATGTGGCGAGCGCCACCGTGCAATCGGTGGCGAACGCCAGCGATTGCATCAGCGGCTGCGCGATCTCGCGGATGCCCGAGCCGGCAAGGTAGCGCTGGCCGAGCACCATCGCGCCCTGGCCGAGCCGGTACTTCTCCAGCGACGCGGAATAGATCAGGTAGCCCAGGCTGGTGAGCGTGTAGGTCAGGCGTGAAACGGTGGGGCGCGGGATGCCGGCGCGCCGCGCCAGTTCGGCATTGCCAAGGTAATCGTCATGCGGGCCGAAGGCGCGCAGCAGGTCCAGCCCGCGCGCTAGCGCGGTGACGAAATTGCGGTCGTCGCGGTCGGTGTCTGGTTCCCCGCCATCGTGCGGCGCATCGGCGGCGCGCACGGCTGCGGCATGCGCGGAGGCAGGCGAAAGCGGGATCGACGAGGTGCGCTTCATACGTGGCGATAACGCTTGGCTACTGGGTGCGGAAAGCAGACCTGAGGCCACAATCGGAGGCTGCGGACCAGAGGTAAGCCGGCTATTTCGCTGTGCGGAAGACTATTCCGTATTTCTTGACTGTGCCTCAGGCCGTATGCAACAGTCAATGAAAACGAACGATCGTGCTGGAACATACCTACGCAGACATGCGTGGCGCTTCACGGTACACGACGACACCGCACCCGGGGCCTGCACGGCAGGCCATTTCCGCATCGCACAGGAGACCAAGCATGCATCACGCCATTCACCAGGCCGCACCGCCCAGCGGCTGATCCTCACGCCGCCTGACCGAGTGGCCCCGCATTTTTTTGCGCGGCGCCGCCAATTCCACGCAGCCCGCAACGCGGCTTGCGTGCCTTCGTTCGTGATTCGAAAAAGTCGCATGAGGTAAGCCCGTGACATTGTTTCTTCAACAAGTCCTGAACGGCCTGACGCTGGGCGGCGTATACAGCCTGGTTGCGCTGGGCCTGACGCTGGTCTACGGCATCCTGCACGTACCCAATTTCGCGCATGGCGCCTTCTACATGGCTGGCGCCTACGTCTCGTACTACATGATGACGTCGCTGGGCGTGAACTACTGGCTGGCCATGGGCGCTGCCGCCGTCGCAGTGGCTGCGCTGTCGATGCTGGCCGACCGGCTTGTGTTCCATCCGCTGCGCAACGCGCCGGAGCTGCACGACATGATTGCCGCCATCGGCATCATGCTGTTCCTCGAAGCCGGCGCGCAGGCGATGTGGGGCGCGGATTTCCATCGCATGCCCACCCCGTATGGCCAGATGGTGGAAGTGATGGGCCTGACCGCGCCGGCGCAACGGCTGCTGATCATCGCCGCGGCCTTCGGGCTGATGGTGCTGCTGCACCTGTTCCTCACGCGCACCGTGACCGGCTCCACCATCGTGGCGATGGCGCAGAACCGCGAGGGCGCGGCGCTGGTGGGCATCGACGCCACGCGTGTCACGCTGCTGGTGTTCGCCATCTCCGGCGCGCTCGCCGCCATTGCCGCCACGCTCTACGCGCCGATCAACCTGGTCTACCCGAGCATGGGCAACCTGGTCATCACCAAGGCCTTCGTCATCATCATCCTCGGCGGCATGGGCAGCATCCCCGGCGCCATCGTGGGCGGGCTGATCATCGGCATGGCCGAGAGCTTCGGCGGCTTCTACGTCTCGACGGACTACAAGGACATCATCGCCTTCGTGCTGCTGGTGCTGATCCTGTCGATCCGGCCCCAAGGCCTGTTTGCCGGCAAGACCGCATAAGGAGCGCACCATGACGAAGACACTGCAAGGCAAGACCGGCTGGGCCCTGTTGCTGGCGCTAGCCATCGCGTTCCCGCTGGTCACGCCCAACAGCTACTACCTGACGGTGATGACGCTGGCCTTCATCTACGCCATCGCCACGCTGGGGCTGAACCTGATCACGGGCTACACCGGCCAGCTCAACCTGGCGCATGGCGGCTTCATGGCCATCGGCGCCTATACGCTGGGCATTCTCACGGTGGACCACCAGGTGCCGTTCTGGGTCGCGTTCGTGCTGTCCGGCGTGGTGTGCATGGTGGTGGGCTACTTCGTCGGCGTGGTGTCGCTGCGGCTCAAGGGCCATTATTTCTCCATCTTCACGCTGTGCATCGGCTACATCATCTACCTGCTGATCGAAAAGTGGGAAAGCCTGACGCACGGCACCGTGGGCCTGATCGGCATCCCGGTGCCGGCCTCGGTGGGGCCGCTCGCGTTCGACAACGTGCAGGCACAGTACTACCTGGTGCTGTTCTTCCTGGTGGCAGGCACCTTCCTGATGCACCGTATCGTCACCTCGCTGCTGGGCCGCAGCTTCATGGCCGTGCGCAACAGCGACGCGCTGGCGGAGGCGCTGGGCATCAACCTGATGCGCACCAAGGTGCTGTCGTTCGTGCTGTCGGTGGGCTATGCCGGCTTTGCCGGCGCGCTGTACGCGGGCCAGGTGCGCTTTCTCGGCCCGGACATTGCGCGCACCGACCTGACCTTCGAGATGGTGATGGCGATGCTGGTGGGCGGCACGGGCACGCTGCTGGGACCGCTGCTGGGCGCGGTGCTGGTGCCGTGGGTCACGCAGACACTGCAGTTCCTGCAGGATTACCGCATGCTGGTGTTCGGGCCGGTGCTGGTGCTGCTGATCATCTTCGTGCCGGACGGCATCGTGGGCTCGTGGGCCAAGCGCCAGGCGCGCCGCGCCGCCGCGGCACGCCGCGGTGGCAGGAGCCGCGCGCAGCAGGCCGGCGCGCCCGTCGTCGCCAACCCGAATGCCACCGCCGCCAACAGCGCCAACGCAGGGGCCGACCATGCTTGAGATTCGCAACCTGACCAAGAAATTCGGCGGCCTGACCGCCGTGCACGATGTCTCGATCACCTTCGAGACAGGCCATATCAACGCCATCATCGGCCCCAACGGCGCGGGCAAGACCACTTTCTTCAACCTGATCGCCGGCACCCATGCGCCCAGCTCCGGGCAGATCCTGCTCAAGGGGCAAGACGTGGCCGGCCTGCGCGCCGACCAGATCGCCCGGCTGGGCGTGGCCCGCACCTTCCAGGCCACCCACTTGTTCGACCGCGCCACCGTGCTGGACAACCTGATCGTGGGCCACCGGATGCGCACGCAATCGGGGCTGGCCGACGTGATCTTCAACACGCGCCGGCTGCGCGAGGAAGAACGGCTGTGCCGCGCCAAGGCCGAAGAGGCGCTCGACTTCGTGGGCCTCACGCACCTGGCGCATGAAGTGGCGGCGGACGTCACGCAGGAGGAGCGCAAGCGCGTGGCGTTTGCGCTGGCGCTGGCTACCGATGCCGAACTGCTATTGCTTGACGAACCCGCCGGCGGCGTGAACCCCGAGGAGACCGTGGGCCTGGCCGAACTGATCCGCAAGATGGTCCGCCACGGCAAGACGGTCTGCCTGATCGAACACAAGATGGACATGATCATGCGGCTGGCCGACAAGATCATGGTGCTCAACTACGGCGAGAAGATCGCCGAGGGGTCGCCCGCGCAGATCCAGCGCGACCCGCAGGTCATCGAAGCCTATCTGGGAGCCGACCATGTTGCAGCTTGAACGCGTTTCGCTTTCGTACGGCAGCTTCCGCGCGCTCGACAACATCACGCTCAACGCCGCGGCCGGCGAGCTGGTGGTGCTGCTGGGCGCCAACGGCGCCGGCAAGAGCTCGATCTTCATGGCGCTCAGCGGCATCCACCGCACGAGCGGCGGCAGCATGCGCTTTGACGGGCGCGAGCTGGCCGGCATGAAGCCCTCGCAGATCGTGCAGGCGGGGCTGGTGCATTGCCCCGAAGGGCGCAAGCTGTTTCCCGCCATGAGCGTGCAGAAGAACCTGACGCTGGGCGCCTACGTGCACCGCCGCGACGCCGCCGGCATCAAGCGCTCGCTGGAAGACGTGTTCGAGATGTTCCCGATCCTGCGGCAGAAGAAGGACGATCCGGCCGGCTCGCTGTCCGGCGGCCAGCAGCAGATGGTGGCGCTCGGCCGCGCGCTGATGGGCCGCCCGCGCACGCTGCTGCTCGACGAGCCGTCGCTGGGCCTGGCGCCGCTGGTGGTCAAGCAGATGTTCGAGGTGATCCAGCGCATCAACCGCGCCGGCACCACCGTGCTGCTGGCCGAGCAGAACGCCTACGCGGCGCTGGGCATCGCCCACCGCGCGTATGTGATCGAGAGCGGCCGCATCGTGATGCAAGGCGATCGCGACACGCTGCTCAAGGACGAAGGGATTCGGAAGGCTTATATCGGGGGGTAGGAAGCATCGGCCGAAGCCGACAAAATGCGCCAAAGCCGCTTGAAATGACGACGGCAGTTACTCCCTCTCCCCTCAGGGGGAGAGGGTTGGGGAGAGGGGTGGCTTAGCTAGGAACCACATGAAGCGGAGCCTTTGGTTTTTCCAGCACGAAGGCGTAACCAGCGCCCGCCCTCTCCCCCAACCCATCATCCGCTGCGCGGGAGAGGGGAGAAGGACCAGGACCAGCAAACCGAACGAACGCAGTGCAAACACAACAGGAGACAGCCAGATGCACACCAAGATGATCCGCCGCTTGTTCCCCCTCGCCGCCACCGCCATGGCCGCGCTGATGGCATCGGGCACGGCCTTTGCGCAGGAAGTCGTCAAGCTGGGCTATACCGGCCCGCTGTCGGGCGGCGCCGCGCTGTACGGCAAGAACGTGCTGTCCGGCATCCAGATGGCCGTGGACGAAATCAATGCCTCGGGCCTTGAGGTCAAGGGCAAGAAGGTCAAGCTGGAAGTGGTGTCGCTGGACGACAAGTACGCGCCCGCCGAGGCCGCCATCAATGCACGCCGCCTGGTGCAGCAGTACAAGACGCCCGCCGTGTTCGTGCCGCATTCGGGCGGCATCTTTGCCCTGCAGGCGTTCAACGAGCAGGAGAAATTCCTGGTGATGGCCTACTCCAGCGTGCCGCGCATCACCGACACCGGCAACAAGCTGACCATCCGCATCCCGCCGTCCTACACCGGCTATATCGAGCCCTTCATCAAGGCGCAGATGAAGCGCTACGGCAAGAACGTGGCGCTGGCCCCGGCCGACCACGACTACGCCAAGGCCTGGGTGCAAGCGTTCGTGCCGGCCTGGGAAGGCGCGGGCGGCAAGGTGGTGGCCAACAACCCGATGTCCTACACCAAGGCCACCGACTTCTACAGCGGCGTGTCGCGCGTGCTGGCCGACAAGCCCGACGTGATGTTTGTCGGCGGCCCGTCCGAGCCGACCGCGCTGGTGGTCAAGCAGGCGCGCGAGCTGGGCTTCAAGGGTGGCTTCATCGTGATGGACCAGGCCAAGCTCGACGAAATGGCCAAGGTCACCAACGGCCTGGCCATGCTGGAAGGCGCCATCGGCGTGATGCCGCTGGCCAACGATGCCCGCCCGGCCGCGCAGACCTACAACAGCAAATACAAGAAGCTGCATGACGGGCGTGACGCCACCACCGAGATGTCGCTCAACTACACCATGGTCTATGCGCTGGCCGGCGCCATGAAGCTGGCCGGCACCACCAGCGACGTGGCCGCGATCCGGGCCAGGATGCCGGAGGCGGTGAAGACGCTGGCCAAGGATGCCAACCCCAACGAGATCGAAAGCATCGACGCCAAGGGCGGCACCGTTGCCGACACCGTGGTGGGCTGGGTGCAGAGCGGCAAGATCGCGCCGGTGCGCTTGTCGGAACTGGCGAAGTAAGCCAGCGAGGCCTGCCACGCAGCCGACGCCCGGACCAGGCGCCGGCTGCCTAAGCCTGCTCAGTGAACCTCATGCCCGTGCTCTTGCGGGTGGCCTGCCTGCCCCTGGGCATGCGGTTGTTGCTGCATAGCCACATGCTGCGCTGACTGCGGCTGCGCAGCGTGCTGTTGCTGGCGCTGCAACTCCTGCTGCCGGCGCTGCTGTTCCTGCTGCTGGCGCTGCTGTTCCTGCTGCTGGCGCTGCTGGTCCTGCTGCTGGCGTTGCTGCTCCTGCTGCTGGCGCTGCTGGTCTTGCTGCTGGCGCTGCATGACCTGTTGCTGGCGCTGCTGCTCCTGTAACTGCTGTTGCTGCTGTTGCTGGCGTTGCTGCTCCTGTTGCTGGCGCTGCATGGCTTGCTGCTGTATTGCCTGCTGCTGGCGCTGCTGTTCCTGCATCTGCCGTTGCTGCTGGCGCTGCATGTCCTGCTGCTGTTGCATCGCCTGCTGGGCACGCTGCTGCTCCTGCGCCTGCCGTTGTTGCTGCTGGCGCTGCATGTCCTGCTGCTGTTGCACCGCCTGCTGGGCACGCTGCTGGTCTTGCGCCTGCCGTTGCTGCTGCTGGCGCTGCATGTCCTGCTGCTGTTGCATAGCCTGCTGGGCCCGCTGCTGGTCCCCAGCCTGCCTTTGCTGCTGCTGGCGCTGCAATTCCTGCTGCTGTTGCAGCGCCTGCTGGGCCCGCTGCTGGTCCGCCATCTGCCTTTGCTGCTGCTGGCGCTGCATGTCCTGCTGCTGTTGCTGGGGCTGCTGGGCGCGCTGCTGGTCTCCCATCTGCCTTTGCTGCTGCTGGCGCTGCATGTCCTGCTGCAGTTGCAGCGCCTGCTGGGCCCGCTGCTGGTCTCCCATCTGCCTTTGCTGCTGCTGGCGCTGCATGTCCTGCTGCTGTTGCAGCGCCTGCTGGGCCCGCTGCTGGTCTTGCGCCTGCCGTTGCTGCTGCTGGCGCTGCATATCCTGCTGCTGTTGCAGCGCCTGCTGGGCGCGCTGCTGGTCTCCCGTCTGTCTTTGCTGCTGCTGGCGCTGCATGTCCTGCTGCTGTTGCAGCGCCTGCTGGGCCCGCTGCTGGTCCCCCATCTGCCGCTCCTGCTGCTGGCGGGCCATGGCTTGCGGGTCGGTCTGCAGTGTCCGGCCGTTCTGCTGCGCCGCGGCCCGCTGCTCGGCCTGGCGTTGCTGGAACTGCTGGGCCTGCTGCGCTTGTTGAGCCTGCTGGGCCTGCTGGGCCTGCTGGGCCTGCTGGAGTTGCGCGGCCGGCTGGCCGTTTTGCGGCGGCATGCCGCGCGCCTGGTCCGGACGCGTGGTCCAGCCGCGCGTACGCGGATCGCCGCCCGGTACGGGCACCTGGCCGCCGTGTTCGGCGCCAACCAATCCTTGCGGCGTGGGCGCGCGAACTCCGCCTTCGGCACGTTGCGGACCGAAGGCTGGATTTCCGCCGCCAGGAGCCCCCGGTGTCACCGGCCCCCCGCGCATCTGGCCCGTTCCATTGCGGCCATGAAATTCCGGCGCCGCCTGGCTCAGCCGGACCGGCGCGGGAGCCGCCTGGTTCCCGCCTGGGGCGTTGCCGCCGCCACGCCATGCCGGCCCGACGCCGGGCACGGTGCCGCCAGCGCGGGCGAAACGCTGGGCCAGTTCATCGCTGGCCGGGCGGCCCGGAGCGCGGGCCGCGATGGC
>NZ_JBIUHC010000246.1:0-9868 GCF_044627735.1 Cupriavidus sp. CuC1
CCCATCCTGGCGCCGCGCATCGTGCGCCACCTGGTGTGCGTGAGCCATCCGCAGCGCCCGCTCAGCACGGCCGCCGATGCGCTGATCGCGATCGTGGCCGAGGAGATCCGGAGGGTGTCCGGCACCGCCGCCTGATCCGGGCGCGGCGGCCCTGGCTACCCCTGCCCTAACCGACCACGGTGGTAGTGCTGATGCCGTTCTTCTTCCTGATGACGGGCCTGCGCACGGACCTTACTACGGCCGGCGCCGACGCGCTGGTGGTGTTTGCCGTCGCCACGGTGGTGGCCGTGGCCGGCAAGATGGCCGGTACCGCACTGCCCGCGCGCATGGCCGGCCTGGGGCGGCGCGATGCCTGGACGCTGGGCGCACTTGTGCAGACCAAGGGGCTGATGGAAGTGGTGGTGCTGGCGATCCTGCTGGAAAACAGGCAGATCGGCGCGGCAGCGTTCTCCGGTCTCCTGCTGATGGCGCTGGCCACCACCGTCGTGGCGAAGCCGCTGACGCTGGCCGCGCTGCGGCTACGCGCTGACTGATTGCCGCGCGTCACGCGAACGGCATCGGGTATCGCCCTGCGTCTTTAGTCCTGCGCCTTCAGAATATCCGTTAGAGTACGTGTATTGCTGCCTTGACCCGCAACGCCAATGGGACACTCACAAGCCTCGAAGCAGGCCACGCACGCGCGCATCGTCACGATCGCCTCGCAGCGCCTGCGCATGCACGGTCTGCGCGGCATTGGCGTGGCGGACATCATGGAGGAAGCCGGGCTGACCGTGGGCGGTTTCTACAAGCACTTCGCCACGCGCGAGGCGTTCGTGCGCGAGGCGATGGCCGAGGCGTTTCTCGACACCGACCATTGGACGCGACGCGCCCGCGCCGACTTGCGGCAGGCCATCCGCGTCTACCTGAGCGAGTCGCATCGCGATGCGCAGGCAACGAGTTGCGGCATCGCGGCGTTTCTCAACGAGGCGGGCACAAGCGGCAGCGAGGCCCGCGCGCTCTACACCGAGCGGCTACGACGCCTGCTCGCGCTGATCGCCTCGGGGCTGCCGCCCGACGCTGGCGACCGGGACGCCCGGGCGATGCTGATCTACAGCGCCTGTGTCGGTGCCCTGACGATGTCGCGTGCGGTGTCGGACCCAAAATTGTCGCGCGAACTGCTCAACACGGTGGCCGCTCAGCTCATGGCGCTGGCCGCACCGCGCGACACCGCGCCTCCCGACGCCTGACGCCCCGCCCGGTTTCCCCCGACCTTTTCGTTATTGCGCCTGCCATCCGCCGCCGGCCGCGGCAAAGATCCGCACCAGCGACTTGCGCAGATTCGCATCCGATGCGGCCTGGCGTGACTCGGCATCGAGCAGGTCGCGCTCCGCCACCAGGACATCGAGCAGGCCAACGTAGCCTTGGCGGAACTGCTTCTGCGCCAGCTCGGCGGCCTTGCGGTTCTGCGCCACGCCGGCGGTCAGCGAGGCATTGCGCGCATTCTCGTTGATGTAGCCGGATAACGCGTTCTCCATGTCCTCCAGCGCATCGAGCACGGTCTGCTGATAGGTCAGGTATGCCTGGGTCTGTCGTTGATCGGCCGCGTCGATCTGCGAGCGGATACGACCGAAATTGAGCACCGGCTGGATCAGCCCGGCCCCGATGCCCCATGGCGTGGACGAGAACGGCGTGGCATTCTGCGCGCCGAAGAAGGCCGTCAGCGAGATATTGGGGAACAGCTCCGCCACGGCAGCCTTGCGCGCGGCGATACTGGCCGCGAACTGGCGCTCGGCCGCGCGTACGTCGGGCCGCTCCCTCAGCACCGTTGCCGGTGCGGACACCACGATGTCCTGGTCGATCGGCTGCCATGCATGGGCATCGGACAGCGACGGGGCCAGCGACGAAGCCAGCGTACCGGGCGTGCGGCCAAGCAGGTTCGACAGCCGGTTCATTGCGCCGTCGTACCCGGTGCGCAATGCTGGTAGCAGCGACTCGGTGGCCGATACCTGCGCGGCGGCACGCTGCACGTCGAAGTTGCTGGCCAACGCGCCACGCATCTGCGCCTGGATCAGCTGCAGTGTGCGGCGCTGGCTGTCCAGGTTCCGTTGCGTGATGTCGATCTGTTGCGCATAGTTGCGCAGATCGAAGTACGTGCGTGCCACTTCGGCCAGCAGCGCCACGCGTACCGCCTGCTGGCTGGCATCGGCCGATTGCAGGATTGCCGTTGCCTGCGCGGTGCGCGCCTGGTTGCGCCCGAACAGGTCGACCTCCCACGCGGCTGAGATGGCAACCTGGTTGATCGTGACAGGATGGTCGTTGGTCAAGAAGCCACGGTTGCTGCGTTCGCTGCTGGCCGTCGCATTGACCTGGGGCGCCAATGCTGACTGCGCCAGCAGGCGCCCCGCGCGCGCTTCCTCCACCCTCGCCCTGGCAATCGCCAGCGACTTGTTGTTGGCCAGCGCCTCGGCGACCAGCCTGTCGAGCGCGGGATCGCGGAACCGCGCCCACCAGGTCTGGTCCACGCTGGTGCCGGCATCGCCGGCCAGATAGCCGCCGCCCTGCCCGTCCGTCAGCTTCGCCCATTGCGGCGCGGGATCGATGCCCGACGATTGCGGCCCCACGGGCGCGGTGCATGCCGCCACCAGCGCCACCGCGGCCAGCGCGATGATTCGCTCAAGCTTCAACATGGTGATGTACCTTCTCGGTCTTGGTGATGCGCTTCTCCAATGCACGCGCCATCACATAGAAAATCGGTGTCAGGAACAGGCCGAAGAACGTCACGCCGATCATCCCGAAGAACACCGCCACACCCATCGCGTGCCGCATCTCCGCGCCGGCACCATGCGACAGCACCAGCGGCAGCACGCCCATGATGAATGCGATGGACGTCATCAGGATCGGCCGCAGCCGCAGGTGCGCGGCCTCTATTGCCGCGGCGAACGTCGACTTGCCGTGGATCTCCAGTTCGCGTGCAAACTCGCCGATCAGGATGGCGTTCTTGCACGCGAGTCCAATCAGCACGAAGAAGCCGATCTGCGTGAACAGGTTGTTGTCGCCCTTGGTCAGCCACACGCCTGTGATGGCCGAGAACAGGCACATCGGCACGATCATGATGATCGCCAACGGCAGGAATACGCTCTCGTACTGGGCCGTCAGCACCAGGAACACCAGCAGGATGCAGATCGGGAACACGATCAGCGCGGTATTGCCGGCCAGGATCTGCTGGTAGGCGAGTTCGGTCCATTCGAACGTCATCTCGCCGCTCAGCGTCTCGTCCAGGATCCGGGTGATGGCCGCCTGGGCCTGTCCCGTGGAGTACCCCGGTGCGGGACCGCCGTTGATGTCCGCCGAGCGATAACCGTTGTAGCGCGACGCGCTCTCCGGCCCGCTTGTATCGGTGATCCTGACCACCGCGCCCAGCGGCACCATCTCGCCTTCGTTGTTGCGTACCTTCAGCTTCAGGATGTCGTCCCGCGACGAGCGGAAGTCCTTGTCGCCCTGCGCGATCACCTGGTACGTACGCCCGAACTTGTTGAAGTCGTTGACATAGAGCGACCCCAGGTAGATCTGCATGGTCTTGAAGATGTCGTCCACGTTGATGCCCAGCTGCGACGCCCGGGTGCGATCCACATCGGCAAACAGCTGCGGCGTGGTCACGTTGTAGGTGCTGTACACCCTGGCCAGTTCAGGCGCCTTGCGCGCTTTGTCTAGCACGGCGCTGACGGTCTTGCTCAGTTCCACGTAGCCTGCGTCGCCGCGGTCCTCGATCTGGAGCTTGAAGCCGCCGGTATTGCCGAGCCCCTGCACGGGGGGCGGCGGAAACGCTGCAATGAACGCATCCTTGATACCCGCGAACTTCTGCTGCAGGCTGCCCGCCATCGCGGGTCCCGATGCGCCGACCTCGCGCATTTCCTCAAAAGTCTTTTCGCCCAGGAACACCGTTGCCGACGACGAGCTGTTGATGAAGCCGTTCAACGACAGCCCAGGGAACTGCACCGCGTTGCGGAAGGCGGGTTCCTTTGCGGCGATCTCGGTCATCTGTCGCACGACCGATTCGGTGCGGTCCAGCGTGGCGCCATCGGGCAGCTGGATCAGGTTCACCAGATACCCCTTGTCCTGGATCGGCACGAAGCCGCCGGGCACCTTGCTGAACCCGAGCACCGTGGCACCCAGCAGGACCACGTAGATCAGGATCGATCCGCGCTTGCGGTGCAGCGCGCGCTTCACGCCGCCGCTATATGCGTCGGAACTTCGCTGGAAGAACCGGTTGAAGCGCGTGAAGAAGCCGCCCAGCAGCCGGTCCATTGCGCGGGTCAACTGGTCTTTCGGCGCATCGTGGCCGCGCAACAGCAGCGCCGCCAGCGCCGGCGACAGCGTCAGCGAGTTGAACGCGGAGATGACCGTGGAGAACGCGATGGTCAGCGCGAACTGCCGATAGAACTGCCCGGTCAGCCCGCTGATGAACGCAATCGGCACGAAAACGGCGCACAGCACCAGCGCGATGGCGATGATCGGCCCGGTCACTTCCTTCATGGCCTTGATCGTGGCTTCACGTGGCGCCAGGCCGCTGGCGATGTTGCGCTCCACGTTCTCCACCACGACGATGGCGTCGTCCACCACGATACCGATCGCCAGTACCAGCCCGAACAATGACAGCGCGTTGATCGAAAAGCCGAACACATGCATCACCGCGAACGTGCCGACAACCGAGACCGGCACGGCCAGCAACGGGATGATGGCGGCGCGCCAGGTCTGCAGGAACAGGATCACGACCAGCACCACCAGCACGATGGCTTCGAGCAGCGTGTGGGTAACGGCCTTGATGGAATCGCGCACGAATGTGGTCGGATCGTAGGCGATGCGGTACTCGAGCCCCTTCGGAAACCGCTTGCTCAACACCTCCATCTTGGCCCGCACGTTGTTCGATATCTCGATGGCGTTCGCGCCAGGCGACTGGAAGATCACCAGCGCCAGGGCCTGCTTGTTATCGAGCTGGGCGCGCAACGCATAATCGCTGGCCCCCATCTCAATCCGCGCCACGTCCTTCAGGTAGGTCACCACGCCGCCATCGCGCTTGACGATGATGTTCTCGAACTGGTCGATATCGGCCAGCCGCCCCTGCACGTTCACGGGCAGCTGGATCTCGACGTTGTCCTTGTACGGCGCCCCGCCGATCACGCCTGCGGCCACCTGGATGTTCTGCTTGCGGATGGCGGCCACCACATCCTCGGGATTCATGTGCCGCTCGGCCACCTTCTGCGGATTGAGCCAGACACGCATCGCGTAGTTGCCCGCGCCGAACAGGTTGATCTGGCCGATACCGCTGATCTTCGCCAGTTCGTCCTTCACGTTCAGGAGCGCGTAGTTGCGCAGGTACAGATTGTCGTACTGGTCGTTCGGTGAGACCAGGTGAACGACCATGGTCAGGTTCGGCGAGCTCTTGATCGTGCTGACGCCGAGCTGGCGCGTCACGTCCGGTAGCCGGGGCAATGCCTCGTTCACGCGGTTCTGCACCAGTTGTGTGGCCAGGTCCGGGTCGGTGCCGAGCTTGAACGTCACCGTCAGCGTCATCACCCCATCGCTGGCCGCCTGCGACGACATGTAGAGCATGTTCTCCACGCCGTTGATCTGTTCCTCGAGCGGCGTGGCGACGGTCTCGGCAATTACCTTCGGATTGGCGCCCGGAAACTGCGCACGCACGACCACGGACGGTGGCACGACCTCCGGATACTCGGAGACCGGCAGCTTCGGAATGGCGATCAGCCCGGCCAGGAAGATCATGACGGAGATCACGGCCGCGAAGTTTGGCCGGTCGACAAAGAATTTCGAGAGATTCATGGTGTCACTCCGCCAACGTGGCCGGTGCGGCGTGCCGCGCGGATGCGGTTTTTATCGTTTCCGGCGCCGCCTCGGTGGGCGCGACCACCACATCGGGGCGGACGAACTGCACGCCCTTGGTCACCACGCGGTCCCCCGCGTTGAGCCCGGCCAGAATGATATGGCGGCCGTCGATGCCGGCGCCCAGCGTGACCTCGCGATATGCGACCTTGTTGTCGGGACCCACCACGAAGACGAACTTCTTGCTCTGGTCACTGCCCACCGCCACGTCCGGCACCATCAGTGCGCGCGTGTCGGCACTGTCGGCCAGGCTGATCGACACGGACATGCCCGGCAGCAGCGCCCCATCCCGATTGGCGAACTTGGCCCGGGCGCGGATCGTGCCGGTATTCACGTCGATGCTGTTGTCGAACGTATGGATTTTTCCCTGATACACGTGATCGGTATCGCCCTGGATCTTCATGTCAACGGGAATCTGCTGCTCCCTGCTCAGCGTGTCGGCCTTGGCGCGGATCGAGCGAAGGTAGCTTTGCTCGTCGACCTCGAAGTCGGCATAGATGCCGTCATTCGAGACAATGCGGGTCAGCACCGGCGTGTTGGGCCCCGGCTGCACCAAGTTGCCGAGTGTGACTTCCGCGCGGCTGATACGCCCCGAAATGGGCGCCTTGACGTAGGCATGGTCCAGATTGATGTCGGCCTGGCGCAAGGCGGCGTCCGCGGCCTGCACCGCGGCCTGCGCGGTCCGGTATTCGTTGGCCCGCTGGTCGTGCAGGCTCTTGGGAATGGCATCATCCGCAATCAGCCCCTTCGCCCGCTCGTACTCGGTGGTGGAAAACTCCGCCCGCGCCTTCGCGGCGGCCAGATCGGCCTTGGCGCGCGCCACCGCCGCGTCATAGGGACGCGGGTCGATCACGAACATGATGTCGCCGGTCCGCACGGTCTGGCCATCGCGGACCCTGACCTCGACAATGCGCCCGCCCACCTCGGGCCGCACCAGTGCTTCGTCCACGGACTTCAGCCGGCCCGAGAAACTGGTCCAGATGCGCACGTCCTCCGGTTGCAGCGACTGGACGGTCACCTGCGTGGGCGGCGGCGCGGTGGGCGCGGCCGCGCGCGTGTCGTTCAGCACCCCGCTTGCGGTGAAGCCCGCCGCCACCACGGCGGCGCCGATGCCAGCCACCACCGAGGGGCGACGGAAGATTGATCTGCGATGTTCCATGACTTCACTCCTGCGAAGATCCTATTTGGGATCTCTGAGATTAGTGGGATTAGCGGGATAGTCGGATTGGTGTGATTCGGGGGGGCGCTGGGGCCGCTGGGGGCGGCGGGGGACAGGCGCGGATTTCGATGCATCGAGCCTGCGCGCGAAGAACGCCGCCACGTCGGCGAGTGCGGGAGCGTGGGTGGCAATCGAGCAATGCGAGGCTTCCGCGTAGCGCGTGGTCTCGGTCGGGACGCCCGCGGCGATCAACCCGCTCGCATAGGTTTCCGCTTCGATATGGCAGACGTCCTGCGCGGCGCTGACGATCAGCGTGGGCGGCAGGCGCGACAAGCGGCGCGATTCAAGTGGCGCCACATACGGATGCAGTTGCTGCAGCACGTCGGGCAGGTAGGCGCGGTACGCCATGGCGCAGTCGCTGGCTGACAGGTCCACGTCATGCAGGCGGGCGATATCGGCCAGCCGCGTCATGCTGGGGTCCAGCAACGGTGCCAGCAAGGCCTGCGCGCGCAGCGTGAAGTCCTTGCGGTCACGCGCCATGGCGGAAATGCCCGCGGCCAGGTTCCCGCCAGCATCGTGACCGGCGATACCCATGCGGCGCGCGTCGATGCCATATTGCCTGGCGTTGGCCTGTGTCCAGAGCGCGGCCAGATAGCCGTCTTCGAGCGGTACCGGGAACGGGAAGCGCGGCGAGAGCGAATAGCCCACGGCCACCACCACGGCCGACGTGGCGCGTGCAAGGGTCGAGGCAGCCACCTCGGCCCAGTCGAGGTTGCCCTCGACAAAGCCGCCGCCGTGCAGGTAAAGGATCACGGGCAACGCCTCGGTGATCCCGTCGGGGACGTGAACGCGCAGGGGAATGCGCTGCGCGTGGCCAATGATGCTCACGCTGTCCACGTGGACCGATGACGTGGAGGAGGATGCCTTGGATGCCTTCTGGGCCATGACTGATTGCGCTGACGTGCAAATGCTGCGATGCACGTAGTCTGGTACATTGCCGCCATCTGGTAAACGCCTATAATCCAGAACACAATTTGGCGTCACCAAACAATCCGCCGCGAAACAGGCTGCAGGTTCCGCGCGGCGCACTAAGGAAGGGCAGTACGATGGACAAGGTCCAGGCCATGGAAGTCTTCACCCGCGTGGTGGAGATGAACAGCTTCTCGCGCGCGGCGGAGGCGCTGGGGCTTTCACGCACCTCCGCCACCACGATCATCCAGAGCCTCGAAGCGCATCTGCACGTGCGGCTCATCAACCGGACCACGCGGCAGCTCCGGCTGACGCCAGAAGGAGCCGACTACTACGAGCGTTGCATGCGGATCCTGGCGGAGATCGCCGAGACCGAGGTGGCGCTGACGCGCTCGGGCCAGGGGCCGATCGGCAAGCTGCGCGTGGAAATGCCGGCGTCGATCGGGCGCACCATTCTCATGCCCCGGCTCCACGCGTTCCACGAGCGCTATCCCGACATCGAACTGGTGGTGGGCTTTGGCGACAGGATGGTGGACTTGATCCAGGACGGTGTGGACTGCGCGATACGCGCGGGCTCGCTACAGGATTCAAGCCTGATCGCGCGTGGCCTGGGCGACATGCACATGGTCACCGTAGCCAGCCCGACCTATATCGCGCGGCAAGGCCTGCCGCGCACACTGGCGGACCTCCAGCATCACACCGCGATCCACTACTTCTCCAACCGCACCGGGCGCACGCTGGACTTGAATTTCATCATCGATGGCAATCCGGTCGAGGTTGGCATGCGCGGCCATATCAGTTTCAACGACGCCGATGCCTACGTGGCCTATGGCCTCAGCGGCGCCGCCATTTTCCAGCCGCCCCGTTTCATGGTGCAGGAACATCTGCGCACCGGCGCACTGGTGGAACTGCTGCCGCAATGGCGGCCACGCCCGTTTCCAATCGCCGCCATCTATCCGCAAAGCCGGCATCTGGCGCCGAAGGTACGCGTCTTTGTCGATTGGGTGGCGCAGATCTTCGAGGACTGCCCGCGGATGGCGGCAGGTGATGGCTGCGAAGCGCTGCGTCGGACGGCCGTGCCCGAAGACGCCGCAATACGCGAGCTGGTGCTTTAGGCTTCAGGGCTGTGGCGTGCCCAGGCGGACAAGACCGTCTGCCACTTGGTCCAGCAGGTCGCGTGACAGCGTGGGATCGTCAGCGGCACGTGCCAGGCCCATCGCGCCGACGCTCGCAGAGAGCTGCAGGACGGCCATCGCGCGCGCGTTGGCATGCCCCTGCGCGGCCAGCAAACCTTCTAGGAAGTCGAGCATGCGCTTGACCTCAGCGGTATAGGCATCGCGGGTCACGTCGTCCGCGCGCGCGGCATCATGCACCAGTGCGACGAGCGGACACCCACTGCCTGGCGTGTCGCGATGCGCCACGCTAAGGTAGTTTCGCACTGCACTGGCAATATCCTGCGACGAGGCCGCCCAGGTATCGAGGCTGCGCGCGGCCTCATGGACCGCCTCGGCCAGTATGGCCTCGCGCGAGGCGAAATGCCGGTAAAACGCGGCCGGTGTGATGCCCGCCTCGCGTGCGATCTCCGCTAGTCCGACGCTAGAAAACCCGCGTTCCCGAAAGCGTCGCGCGGCGATCTCGAGAATACGTTGACGGGTGGATGCTTTGGCGGCCTGCGAATGACCCATGTATGTTCGCTTCCAGTCGTATGAAGAGCGCCGGAGCGCATGGCCGATGCTGGCATGATCCTGCCCGGAATACAATATCCCGGGTTACGCCCCCCCTGCAGCCAATCCACCCAAGTTAAGCAGCGCAAAGAAGGCCGCGATTGATCAACGCAAGGTCTTGACACGTGAGGAGATTTGA
>NZ_JBIUHC010000247.1:0-9833 GCF_044627735.1 Cupriavidus sp. CuC1
TCTCTGCGTTGTTGGCTCCAGATGCAATGCGGACCTGGACCCCGAAGGCGCTGCAGCAGTATCGCGACGATATTGAGGATGTTTGCCAGTGCCTGGAAGATCCGTGGACGGCAAAAATTGACTCCGTCGATGGGCGCGAGCACTCGATCATCCACAGTTCGGCCGAGAACGTCTCCATATATCTCCGCAACATCGACGTGCTGTGGGAACTGGGGGTCAAACCAAGGACGCGATCGTAGTCCCACGCCCAAGTGTGCAACGCGCAACACCGCAGCCGTCAGACTCCCAGCCTGGCGTGTCCTTCCGTTGCGCCTCCACACAAAGCTCAACGCAACGAAGACTGGTGCCACGGGCACGCAACACGTGCTAGCCCAAAAAGTGGGGGGCCTGTGGAAAATCCGTCCGTCTTCCGGCTGAAATACAACAAAACCTGAAAACCAAAACCAACGCAACACTAGGCCATAGGTGCCAAGAATGCCTGGATAGTTATGCTATATAACAATGAGTGCGGCAATCCCATTGGTTTGAATGGGACCCCGACAGCTGCGAAAGCCTGCAGGCAGCGACGCCGCCCACGGCTCGATATCCAGCCGCGGTCTTGGGGTTGGCAGCAATGCGCAAGCCTGCGCAGATTGCTACTCGGATCCAGGTAGTGATGATGTCCGAGAGGATGAGCCCCGAGGGTATGCGGGAGTTGGACGTCCCGAACAATCGCTTCGTCGTCAGCGCATTGACCCGACCCGAGCGCGTTAGGCCGCCATGCCGAATTGTGTAGGGATGGAAACCGTCTGTGTAAGCTCGTCCACTCATCATGGATTCGGTCCATCCACTTGGCGCGGTACAAGTCCGTCAGCGCAAGGCGCATCAAGAGGTCTCGCAATGGGGCTGGATAAAGAACGCAGGCATCGTATACAACTGCGAAATTAGACGCCATACTCAATAGCCCATGTCAAGCTCTTGTGCCTGAGCGGAGAGCTCGTCCAACGCCTTGCGTCGCGCTTCATCGATGCGTTGTTTATAACTAACCACGTCCTGATAGAGCACGCGTCGATGCGTGTTCACCTTCCGGAACGGGATATCCCCCTTTTCCAGCAGTTGAACCAGATATGGCCGCGAAACGTTGAGCAGGTCTGCGGCTTCCTGTGTAGTCAACTCGGCATGGATTGGGATGATCGAAACAGCGTTCCCTTGCCCGATTTCGGCCAGCACTTCAACCAGAAGCTTCAGCGCCGAGGTCGGCAGGGTGACGCTGCGCATCTCTCCCCTGTCGGTCTTGAAGTCAAATTGCTGCGTTATCGGTGTAGCTTGATGGCGTGAAGTGTCGTATACGACACCCATCCTTCAGGGTGCGACTTTCACACATGAAAGTTACGAGCCGACACTCTCGAAAATGCGCCTATTGCGGCATGTACGAGGGGTCGAATGGCGCGCAAGTAGGGGTTTCCGTACTTTTTACGCTTGCCCAGAGGGCCGCTTACAGCAAGGCTCCGCAGGCTACCTCTTTCGCGAGGCAGGCAATTTAGCAAGTCCTTGATCCGTATGGTTTTTCGGATCAAAACCGCCAGATTTTGCGTAAAAAAGTACGACGATCTCAACAAGCGCGATGCGTTGCGCGGCGAGCTTCGCGCGTGGCGACGACGAGACAGGCGGCCATCATGCCCAGCCCTTCCTGTCATCTTCGCCCTCCCAGCGGTGCCGTCTCCCGATTTCGGGCCCACACTTGGCCAGCTCCCATATGCCCGCACGGACCGTGCCGCGTGTCCGACCAGTTGACCATTGACGCGAGCTTCTCTTTTCTCGGCGGCCAAACTCCTGCGCACAGTATGCCTCATACGTCACCATCTTTAATCGAAATTGATTCGAGAATGATTTTAGAAGCATTCTCCGATCATTTTTGATGTAAGATTGATTGGAGATCAACGTCGAATCATTCCTGAGTCACCCAGATGGCAAGAATCGAACTGTTCGAGGGCATCCTAAAGCTCTTCAGGGACCGCGCCGCCGCGGGCCAGGTCGAATTGCGTCGCCGCGACGTGGAAGGCGCTGTGGATGCGCCTCCGGCCACCGTTCTCCGTTATCTGGAACGGCTTGAGGCCGACGGGATGATCGAGCGGCTTGGCAGGTCTTCCAGCACGCGATACCGGCTCGTGGGATTGGCGCAACCGGTCGCCCGGGTATCGAGCACGCCACCAGCAGCAGCGCCGGTGGGAACTGCCGCGCTGACCTGGTCCGCCGAGGCTAGGAATCTGATGGCCAAACTCGATGCTCCATTGGGCGTACGTACCCCCGTCAGCTATCAACGGAAGTTTGTCGACGACTACCAGCCAAACCAGACCTTCTTGCTTCCCGAGTCCCTGGCCAACGAGTTATACAGCGAAGGCCGGATGCAAGGCCAGCAGCCAGCAGGTACATACGCGCGCAATGTCATCGCTCCGCTGCTGATCGATCTGTCGTTCTCATCCTCTCGTCTTGAGGGGAACAGGTACTCCAGGCTTGATACGGAGGTCTTGTTCAAAGCGGGGCGTGCAGATCCCGGCGATCGGGATGCGACGATGCTCCTGAACCACAAGCAGGCCATCGAGTTCCTGATTGATGAGGTTCCGCTATACGGATTGAGCGTACCGATCATTCGCAACCTCCATACGCTGTTGATGCAAGGGTTGCTCAAGGATGAGGATGCACTCGGGACCATCCGCAATAAGGTGGTAAGCATCAGCAATACCGTGTACGTCCCCTCGCACGCCCCGCAATTGCTAGACGAGATGCTGACGCAGATCGTCGAGAAGGCAAAAGTGATCAAAAATCCCGCGGAAGCAGCGTTCTTCCTTTGGGTGAACATTGCATACCTCCAACCTTTCGAGGATGGGAACAAGCGTACCAGTCGTCTCAGCGCAAACATCCCGCTTCTGCTCTACAACTGCGCCCCGCTCAGTTTCCTCGATGTCAGCGATGACGACTACGGTAGAGCTAGGATCGGCGTCTACGAACTGCTTGATGCCAGTATCGCTGCCGACCTGTTTGCCTGGACTTATCGCCGATCAATCGCGAAGTATGCCGCCCAGATCGCGGCGGCCGGGCAGCCCGATCCATTCCGAGCAAAGTATCGAGAGACGATCCACGAAGTCGTCGCGCAGGTTGTGCGAGACCGAGAGCCCCTAACCAAAGTGATCGCGGATCTCGGCCTAGAGCCTGGCATTGCTGCCCAACTCCAGGAGATGGTCAAAGGTGATCTCTTCAGGCTTGGAGAGCACAATTTCTCTCGTTACCGCCTACGGATGAGAGAGGTACAGCAGTGGCTCGCCGACGGCCGGCCAGTAGGCGACTGATCGGAATGCGCGGCAAGCCCCGGCCATCAGACCGGAGGCCAAGGATGGCGACAGCACCTGCGACAGCGCCACCAACCGCGCGAAATGAAATCTCTCTATCACGGTCACCGGTCTCCAGCAGTGATCATCAGTCAGGCAGTACGCTGGCATTTCCGGTTTCAACTCAGCCTGCGTGATATTGAAGAACTGTTGTTCGAGCGCGGTATCGTCGTGAGCTATGAGACGATCCGTCGCTGTTGCGACAAGTTCGGCGCGGGCTTCGCACATCGCGTCAAGGCTATCCGCCGCAAGCCAAGCAGTATCTGGCACCTCGACGAAATGTTCGTTACGCTGCGCGGCGAGCCTTATCCGCCGTGGTGTGCAGTCGATCAGCACGGCGCCGAACTTGATATCCTGCTGCAGAAGCGGCGTGACAAGGCCGCGGCAAAACGGTTCTTCAAACGCGTACTCGCGGCCTGTCCTGAGGTGCCGCACAAGATCGTCACTGACCAGTTGCGCAGCTATCCGGCGGCGAAGGCCGAGATCCCCGAACTCGCGCACGTCAAGCACGTGTTCGTCAAAGCCGCTGCCCGGGTGAACAATCGGCCGAGAACAGTCACCTGCCGGCCCGCGAGCGGGAGCGGCGCATGCGTGGTTTTCGCGACCCGAGGCGCACGCAGGCATTCCTGTCGAGCTTCGGTCCCGTCCGGCAGCACTTCGCGCTCACGCGCCATCTGCTGCGCGCGGCCTTCTATCGCAAACAGCTTGCTGTTCGTCGATGAATCTCGTCGTCCACTATGTCATCGCAGCGGTGTGCATCTATAGCGCCTATGACTTTGGCGCGGTCGAGGCGTCTGGTTGGCTCACCCTGCCATTGCCGCCGCCGTAGAACAAAACAAAAGTGACGCCGCCTCGGAGAAGGCAGCCTTGGTGGTAGGAGTCTGGACACCAGCAAATTGCGTTTGGCATGACGACTGCTGACCCTCTCTGGATCACCTACCCAACGCCCGCATATGCTGACGGGCAAGTCCGCGACAAAAGTCGGCACATGCCGAGTCAAACCTGGAAACGCGACACGCCGGTGCGCAAGCCGTCGGCAACTAGCGTCAGCTCGTCGATCGCCTGGCTGGACTGCCGCAGGGATTCCACGGTTTGCTGGGCGGCCTCGGACAACTGCATCAGCGCCTGGTTGATCTGTTCGGCGCCGCCGGCCTGGGCCTGCATGCCCTCGTTGACCATTTGCACCCGGGGGGCCAGCGACTGCACCTGGCCGATGATCTGGGAGAGCTGGTCGCCCACTTGGCTCACCTCCGACATGCCGCGGCGCACTTCCTCGGAAAACTTGTCCATCCCCATCACGCCGGCCGCCACCGCGGACTGGATCTCCCGCACCATCTGCTCGATATCGTAGGTGGCAACCGCAGTCTGGTCGGCCAGGCGCCGGATCTCGGTGGCCACCACAGAGAAGCCGCGGCCGTATTCGCCGGCTTTCTCGGCCTCGATGGCGGCGTTCAGGGAAAGCAGGTTGGTCTGGTCCGCCACCTTGGCGATGGTGGTGACGACCTGATTGATATTGCCCGCCTTCTCATTGAGCGTGGCCAGCTTGGCGTTGACCGAGCCGGCGGCTTCCATCACGTGGTGCATGGTCGATTCCATGCGCGACAGGCTCACCTGGCCGGTGCCGGCCAGGCCGGCGGTCTGTTCGGCGGCGCCGGAAACCTCGGCCATGGTGCGGACCAGGTCGCGCGAGGTGGCCGAGATCTCGCGAGAGGTAGCGCCGATCTCGGTGGTGGTGGCGGCGGTTTCCGTGGCGGTGGCCTGCTGCTGGCGCGCGGTGGCTGCGATCTCGTTGACCGAGGTGGTCACCTGGATGGCCGAGCGCTGGGCCTGGCCGACCAGTCCGGTGAGTTCGCCGGTCATCTGGTTGAAGCCCTGCTCTATCTCGAGGAATTCGTCCTTGCGGTTCAGCGACAAGCGCTGGCTCAGATCGCCGCCGCGCATGAGGGCGAGCAGACCCACGATGCCCTGCATGGGCACGGTGATGGCGCGCAAAAGTAGATAGCCGCAGATCGCAGCGGCGAAAGCTGCCACCAGCAAGGCCACCTCAATGCTCGTCTTGGCCAGATCGACCGAGCCGGCGATATTGGCTGCGCCCTTCTGGGCCATGCTATCGTTGTCAGCGACCAGGGCCTGCGCTGCCTTGCGGCCCTCGACCCAGGTGGTGTGGAGCGGGCCGAGAAGGGCGGCCTGAGCTGCTGCGGCGCCAGGCCAGGCAGTGGGCTCACTGAAGATGCGAGACGCCTGTTCGTAGTTGGCGCGGATTTCCTTGTAGGCATGGAAGCGCATCCGGTCGTCGTCACGGAAGATGGTGGCTTCGTAGCCTTGCTCCAAAGCGTCCAAGCGCTGCTTGGCGTCGCGTGCCAGCCCGAAATAACGCTGGCGTTCTTCGTCACTGGACGCGGTCATCGTCTGCCAGCCCAGGACATAGAGTTCGCTCCATGTGGCGCGCAGCGCAGTGCTGTAATGGAGTCCGGGCAGGGCGTCCTTCTGCATAACGTCGCTTTCGCGATTGATTGCCGACAGCCGGTTGTGCGCGACCACCCCCATCAGCGCCATGATCAGCAGGATGAAAGCGAAGCTGGCCAGGATGCGCGTACGGATGGTCCAGTAGTTCACGGTGCGGTTCTCTTTAGGATTCTTGTGGGAATGCAGTGCGCTGCAAGCAACTGCCGTAGCGGTCAGGGCGACTGCCGGGGCCGGAGTCGCCTAGGTTACTGCAAGGGATCAGGCGTTTCAATGGCGCCCGCGCGTCGCCCCAATTAGGCGGGCGCGCTGCGACGAGCGATCCTTCATATGGTAGGGGCATAGAATTGTCCGGCAGCGGCTAGGCGTATTCCCTGTATCTTACGCAGTGTGATCATGGGCTCGACGTCTGCCAGAAGGATGCGCGTACCGCAGAGCATTTTGAAACCGAGCCTGGACTAAATGACTCGATCGACCGCCCGACGATCATGCTCGACGACCTTATTCAAGTACATGTCCTCGCGGACCGTCCATTCCGAGCTATCGTTGTGAACGATTTGCTGATTGGCCTGGGTCCAATCCATCCATGGAAGTTGAGGCGAACGAGCCGGCGATACATGTTCATTTTTCCTTCACCAGCCACGACGAGTGCGAGGAGATCCGGCGAGAACTGCAGCGAGAGAAAGCTCGCACGGTACCAGTGTGTAAGATCAGTGCTACGCGGAATACTTAACGGAATTTCTGGCCTGCTGTGCTTGTCTAAAGCTACGGTAGAATCATTCATTTCCAACGGAGAGTGAAAATGGCGACCTACAAGCAACTCTTGGCAGAAAAAGAGAAAATCGAAGCTCAGATTGCCGAAGTCCGTGCAACCGAAGTGGCTGGTGTTATCGAGAAGATCCGAGTTCTAATGGTCGAGTTCTCCCTTACTGCCGACGACCTGCAACCACGGCGCCGCCGTGGCCGACCAGCGTCGGGCGAAAAGACCGCGATGGCCCCGCGCACAGTCCTGCCACCCAAGTACCAAGACCCCAAAACGGGCGCGACCTGGACTGGCCGTGGCCGGGCTCCCGCTTGGCTTGGCAAAAATCGGGATAAATTTCTGATCGCTGAGGCCTGACTCGGATACTCGGGCGTCAGTTTCATGCGGCCACCACGGCCATACCAGCCGACTTGCTGCACGCAGAACCTGCGCCCCGCACCCTGGACAATCAGTGCCTTGCGAACCGATGGTAAACCGAGCCGCACTACCGTCAACGATAGCGGTCGACGTGCCTACAGGCGGCATTCCACCGATCCAGGAGTCCATTTCCGCCTTCGGCAAACCAGCCTCCGCTGGCAGGAGCGTGTGGGAAGGCCGACGCTCGCCTGGGGCGGTTCTATGAAGCCCAAAACGGACAAGGGGCTTGTGGTGCGGCGGTTGGTCGGCTTTGGGCGCCTGAGCGGCGCCGATGCCACGAAAGCCCTGGCGCAGTTGTATGCGTCATCGCGGCTGTACATCAACTTCTTCCAACCTTCGTTCAAGTTGACGTCGAAGACGCGCGACGGCGCGCGTGTGCACAAGGTCTACTTCGCGCCGGCGACGCCGTGCGATCGGCTTCTGGCCCACGGTAGCGTTGAGCCTTCGATCAAAGAGAAACTGACAGCGCAGTTTAAAAGCCTGGATCCTGTGCGGCTGCTGCAAGAGATCCGGCTTGCTCAGCAGACGTTGAGCGACATCGCGGCCCACGGCGTGCTCACCGAAGCGGCGCCAGCGGGCGAATCAGACGTTGCCGTCTTCCTCGCGAGCCTGTCTTCGGCGTGGGTCGACGGGGAGGCGCGTCCAACGCATCGCAAGCGGCCCAGCGCAAAGCACTGGTGGAGGAGTCGGGTGGATCCGTTCGCCGACGCGTGGCCGCTTGTCGAAGGGTGGCTAATTGCCGAGCCCTCTGCGTCGGCCACCGAATTGATGGATCGGTTGGCCGCGATGGTTCCGGACGCGTATGCCAGCAAGGCACAACTGCGGACGTTGCAGCGCCCAGTCGAGGCGTGGCGCGTCGAGCGCGCGAAAGAAATGGTCCTGGGCGGCCTGCGCAAGTCCGCCGTCATGCCGACTGAAGTGTAGAAACCGTCGCGAAAAATCTGGAGGTCGAGGGGGCCGGGCGCTTCGCGCCCGGCAAGCCATGAAAAAAGAGATGAAGAAGAAGGCAAAACGACAACAAATCGTCGGGTAACATTCCTTCGTGAGGCAACACGACCGGACAAAATGATTGTCGCCGCCCATGCATCGTTAGCTGCTATTCGTGAGGCTCTGATGCGACGGCGCCACGATTCGGTTCCGGTGCAAGGACGATGGCTAGGCAGAGCGCTAAGAGGGTACCTCAACTACCACGCGGTGCCAGGCAACATGTGCCGCCTGGGGGGATTTCTCAGCGAAGCGCACCGCGCATGGCGGCACGCACTGATGCGGCGGAGTCAGCGCCCCAGGATACGTGGGCTCGGTTCAAACGCCTAATCAAGAAGTACCTGCCCCCGTGCCGGGCTGTCCACCCGCTCCCGGCGGAGCGGTTTCACGCCAGAACCTCTGGTAGGAGCCGTATGCGGTAGTCCCGCAAGTACGGATCTGTGCGGGGGGCGATGGGTAACCATCGCCCCTACCGCGACCCTGAGTCCCACGCCAGTGCTCGATCTCCTGCCGTTACTTTTTGCAGGGAAAACAAGGAGCCCCCTTCCACGCAAGACTGACCGCCAGAACATCGGCAATTTCAGCCGCGATGGACGCCAGGCGCACGCGCTCAAGCATGTCGAGATAGACGTCGCCAGGATAGGTGGAGTCATCAAAGTCCGCCGCATGGCGGCACAGCAGGGCTTCCAGTTCTTTCGGGTTCTTCATCGGACAGGATGGCGCAATGGACCGCAAGGGCCGAACAGGCCTGATCAGGTTGTATCGGCAGATGTGGCGATTCATTGAGGACAATACCTGGTGCCGACTGTCTCCGCCGCGTGGCGAGCATAGAGCGAGGAGTCATCAAGGCCGATCCGTGACATGTGGGTCATGGCTCATCCGCCTCCAGCGCGCCGCCGGTGTCTGCGTCGCGATTTTCGAGCCGTGCCTTCGACAGGGCGACCGCCTCATGGAGCTTCTGCTCCAGCAATTGCCGGGGCGGCAGCTCGGTCAAATACTCAGCGACATGAATGCCGGTCTGGTCCAGCTCTAACAGCTCGATGTGCTCGTGTTTCTTGCCAGTGCAGAGGATGATGCCTAGCGGTGGCGCTTCTCCAGGCTCCTGCTCGTGTTTGGCGAGCCAGCGAAGGTAAAGCTCCATCTGTCCTTTATCTGCGGCCTTGAACTCGCCCAGCTTCAGCTCGATCGCCACCAGGCGTTTTAGGCGGCGATTGTAGAATAGCAGGTCGATATAGAAATCGTCGTTGTCAATCTGCAGCCGCTTCTGGCGAGCAACAAAGGTGAAGCCTGCTCCCAATTCCAGCAGAAAATGCTCCAGCTCGCGCAGGATGGCGTCCTCGAGGTCTCGCTCCAGATAGCGATCCCGCAATCCCAGGAAATCGAGGACATAGGGATCCTTCAGCACCAAGCCGGGGCTTAGTTCGCCGCGTTCGCGCAGCGCTGTAAGCTCTTCGGCTAAAAGCTCATCCGATTTGCGGGACAACGCGGTGCGCTCAAATAACATCGAGTCCAGGCGATCCTGGAGGGTGCGAGTGCTCCAGCCCTCGTTGCGGCACATCTCAAGGTAGAACTCACGCTTGAGTGGGTCATCAATGTAAATCAGGCTGCGGAGGTGGGTCCAACTCAATTGTCTACTCAGTGCGTAGACAATGTCCTCGCTCGGAAAAGCCTCAGCGAAGCGCAGCATGTGCCGCAAATTCTTGGCGCTGAAGCCACGACCGTGCTCTGCCTCCAACCGCCGCGACAGAGAAACGACGATCTGCTGTAAGCGCTAAATCCAGCACACCTTGAGTATTCAAGGAGTTCCGGACTTTGGGCGACGATCAGTCTCGCTCAGGCTG
>NZ_JBIUHC010000248.1:0-9749 GCF_044627735.1 Cupriavidus sp. CuC1
ATCGCCAGGCAGTATGGCCCTTCGATCGAGCTCACGACGAACAGCAACGGCAAGAACGTGGACCTCACGGGTTGCAAGATTTGATTGCCGTCGTCTCGACGGAACTGGAGGGATGCGACGACCTGTTGAACACGGCTATCGGGATCTTTGAGGATGCAGGTGGGCAGATCTCGATTATTCGATACGGCATCCCATATTTAAAAGGCCCGCGCTAGCGGGCTTTTCTTCGATCGGCATCCCTCGCTCAATAGGCACAGCCTGTCGTGAACGTCCCAACAAGCTGGCCGCCAAGCGCACCCGTATCGTTGCCGCTGTACCATGCGGCCGAGGATTTTGCTGATGCCTGGGCGTACCAGTAGGTTCCTTGGTCGACTGCGGCATAGTAGCTACCCTGGATTGGCGGCATGATATAGCCCGTGTCGTTTACCAGAATGAACTTGCCCGTGAACAGCGCCCAAGGCGTGCCGCCCGGGCAATTGTCCTTCCCGAAGGTCATGCCGTCGGTGACGTTCTCGATCTTGCGCGTCATCGTCATCGTCCCGAACGCCGACGTCAGCGCCTGATACTGCCCGCCTCGGCAGATGAAACCCACGTTGCTGCCGCTGGTCGCGATCTGGCCATTGGTGGCACAGGCCATGCCGGCGGTGATATTGGCGATGGCCGTGCCCACGGGTTGCCATTTCCCGTTGCCGCAGATCACCAGGCCCGTGCCGTTGGCGTTGGTGCGGGTCGCGCCGTCGGCTGTGCACGCCGTATCGGCCGTCGCCTTGCCCTGCAGATAGTTGTCGCCAGACGTGATCATGTTGTTCGTCTGGACCACGCCGTTCGGCGCGTAGAAGCCCGAGGCGTCCATCGTCGACGTGTTGGTGCCGTCGGTCACGGTCACGCTGCCGTCGCACTTGACCTGGATCTGCCCATTCGAACCACTGATGTACACGCACGGCCCCACCACGTCGGACGCCACATTCGCGTATCCATAGCTGCCGAACCCCACCCGAATGCCCAGGATGCCGGCGGGCGTGCCAGCGACCGGATTCGCCGTCGTGCTGCCCCCTGCCCCGGTCATGACCGCCGGCGCGGCCGGGAATGAGATATAGCCGTCCGGGCCAATCGTCGCGCTGGCCGTGCCCAACAGCGGGATCCGTGGCCGGCCTGCCTCGTCGTTCAGTGGCAGCGCCGAGTAGGCCAGCCCCACGACCTCGCAGCTCACGCCGGGACAGGCCTGGAGCGCCAGCTTGACCTTGAAGGACTGCCCTAGCGGCGTCCTGAGACCGAAGCCCGCCGGCAGGTATTTGGTCGCGATCAGCTCCAACACCGTGGGCGCCCGCGGATCGGTAAAGCCGGGCACCACCCCGGCCACAATCTGCGTCTTGTTGCCGACCACATAGCGGTTGACCGCAGTACGGATGGTGGTGGCATATTGGCCCGCGCCGACCGCCTGGTTGTCCTCGATCTCCCGGATCATCTCCGGCAGCTTCACCGTCGCGATGAGCATGGCCGCGATCACGAGATACAAGCCCATTTCGATCATCAGGTAGCCGCCGGTGCGGCGCTGCCGGCGGGCGGGCCGACGGATTCGGAAGGTTGACATGGGTGGGCGCAAGGTGTCTGTCGCGTTGAACGGACCGTGGCGCAACGGGCGGCTGCGCCACGGTGAAGGAAGAATGGCCCGGCGCTAGGTAGGACGCCCCGGGCCCACCGCAATTACAGCGCCTTGATCAACAGCGTGTTCTTGTCGTTCGAGCAGGTGATCTTGGAAGGATCCACCACGCCACCGACCGCCTTCACCACCGAGGCCGTACCGCCATTGGCGGCGATCGACAGGAAGGCGACGCTGCTGGCCAGCGACGACACCAGCGACAGGCAGGCGCTATCGGGAATCTGCGTCAGCGTGTACTGCACGGAGTCATTGGCCGAGTTAACGGTGCCGGCAACGGCGGTCAGCGTGCCACCGCCCAGGGCCAGCGTCGGGCTGGCGCCGCTGGCGTTCATGCTGCCCAGATCGCGGAAGAAACCGCCAGACTTGAGCGCAGCGTTGGTGACGCCGACGTAGTTGCCCTGGTAGCTCTGCTTGACCTTGCCGATGAGGCTGGTGAGGTCGCCGGACAGCGCCGTCGCCTGGCTCGCGGCACTGTTGCTGGCGAAGTACATGATGACGCCCACCAGGGCGAGCGCCGCAATGACCAGTACCAGGCCAACTTCGACCATGCTGTAGCCGGCCTGCGCGCGCAGCCGGGTCAGCTTGGATGCGCCGGCGGCGCGCAGGCGCTGCAGCTCCGCGCGGTGGGCGGCGCGGCGACGGGAGAGTGTGGAGTGTTGCATACGAGGTAGCTCCTTGAGCAGATAAGGTCCTGGGGTGCGAGGCCGCGATGCGCCGCCTTCGAAACACAGTTTCCTTGCCCGTGCCGCAAATCCGCGCTCGAATGCACCAGTAAAAGCAGCGTGATTCGCCCTGTCACGCCTGTTGCGCCAGTTGTGCCCGCACCGTCGGCACTGCCGGCTCCATCCGCACAAACAGAGAGGGGGTGCAGGATGGCACCCCCTCTGGCAAAACACAGACCGCAAGACGGCCTAGCGGACCATCGCCTTGATCTGCGCCTGGTTCTTGAAGTCATTGATCATGTACAGCGTGGCACCGTAGACACCAAACATGAGCATCACGCAGCCGAGCATCAACGCGAACCGCGACTTGCTGGCGCTCTTCGCCATCTCCACCGGCGCCGTCTTCATGATCAGTGCCCCCACGTCGTTGAGCATGGTCGAGAGCTGTGCGTACTCGGCGATATCGACCACCCGGTAGTAGTTCCGTTCGTTGACAATGCCCGTGTTGAAGAGCTCGCCCTTGGCCGTCGGCGCCTCCTCCATATTCCGCATGATCCGGTCGATGTGCCACGCGAGCCAACCCACCGAGTTCTCGCGGATCCGCTGCAGCGCGTCGGCAACCTGGATGACCTGCGAGCCGATCAGCTTGGTCACCGAGCCCAGCGCCACAAAGAAGGCCGCGCCCTGGAAGTCCCGGTACATCTGGTAGGGCAAGACGTGATCGTCCAGCCATGCGCGGCCACGCCCGGTGTACCGCGGCAACGACCAGAAGATCCACGCCACGACCGCAACCACGATCACAGCCTCCAGTGGCCACCAGGTCCGAATCAGCGTCGACGCGCCGAACAGGATGCGGGGCAGCAGGCCGAGCGAGGCTGCCCCCGCGTTGGCCGTCATGGCCTTCTCCAGCTGCGGCATCACCATGAAGGCCTGGATCGCCAGGAAGGCATGCAGCAGGACGATCAGGATCATGCCCGCCGCCATGGTCATGATCATCTCCTGCTTGGTCTTGCCCATCGCCATGACGTTCTCCCCGAGAGACTGCAGCCCGGAGGCGAGATCCCCCGCCTTCTCGGACACGGCCAGCAGCGTCAGGTCCTCCTTGGGCACGGTGCCGCGGATCGACTCGGTAAACGTGCCCGTGTCCGAGAAGCGGGTCAGCCAGTACTGGGCCATCTTGCCAATGGCCCGCTTCTGGTGGCGCGTGGCGTAGTTCTCGAGGAACTGCGTGATCGGCACGCCACGCATGGCCTGCATGCTTTGCGCAAGGTCGATGTAGAACTCGCCGCGCTCACTGCTGAATTCGTGCCTGGTGGCAAAGCTGACCGAGTGCACCTTGGCGAGCGGGTCCGGCGCGGACGATTTACGGAGAAATGACATGATGCGGGTTCTGGTTGAAGGACCGTGTGAGGGGACTCCGGCCGCCCCACCGGGCGGCGGCCGGGCGCCTAGAACGCGACGCGAGCTATGCCACGCGCCGCAGTGCCTGATCGAAAGCGGCCTGCCGCTCGTACTGCTCGAAGGTACCGAACTTGTACTCGACCTCCCGGGGGTCGATCATGCCGCGGGAGACCTTGAACATGGCGACTTCCAGCACGGACTTCCCGGCGCTGACTTTCTCATCGAAGCGGGAGCGATTGAGGGAGCGCACGTAGGCCTTCAGCTCGAGGTTCTGGCGCTCGCGAAACAGCTTGAGCATGGTCTGGTCCAGCTCGATCATCTCTGCCACGACGGTCCGTCCCTTCACGCCATGCAGCTCCGGCAGCCCGGTGCGACGGCACGTTGGGCAGCCCTCGGGATTCGCGAAGCGCAAGGCGGCCCGCTCAATGCCGAACACCCGCTCGATCCGAGCGAGGTAGTCTGCGCTGATCCCCGGCGCCTGCCGATGGTCGAGCTTGCACACAGGACAGTTGAGGGGGAGCAGGGCCTGGTACACCAGCAGGTTCATGAAGCCGGGCGTCGCGATGACGTCATGCGGAATGCCCAATTCTCCCGACGTCAGGCGCATGGTGATGGTATCGATCGCGCTGGGCGCGTGAACGGTCGAGAAGGCCCGGTGGCCGGATTCCGCAATGTCCCGGAACAGACCCGCACTCTCGTGGTCCCGGATCTCGCCGATCAGCACCGCATCCGGGTCCTGCCGCTTGAGCTGGCGCTTGACCGCCAGGAACGGGTCATTGCCGGAGTCGTTCATGGATCGCGACACCGAGTACTGATCCGTGTCCGGGATGATGTACTCGACCGGGTCTTCGACCGTGTACTTCGCCATGGTCTCGGGCAGCATCGTCATGATGGTCTGCCCGGTGGTGGATTTGCCTGAGCCGACCACGCCGGCAATGATGGTGCCACCGCCTAGCCGCCCGATCGAACGCCGCCAGACCTCGATCTGGTCCGGCAGGTAGCCGAGTTCCGCGAGCGAGCGAATCGACTGGGCCTCGTCCTGAGTCAGCATCCGCATAACGATCTTCGTGCCCTTGGCGGTTTGATTGGAGGCCCAGCGGAACAGCAGGCGGTGGCTGTTGATCTCGGCGCGGATCTGGCACGCCTGTGGCTTGTTCTCGTTGAATGCGTTCTCCGACCCGGAGACGCCGTGAATGTTGTAGAGATAGGCGGACGTGTCCAGCAGGTCGCCGGTCTTGATCTGGAACTCGCGCGGCCGGATGAGCTTGCCATCGACACGGAACCCGACGTTTGACCGCTCGTTCAGGCGCTCGATCCTGAAATGCAGGTCGGAAGCGTTGCTGTCGACCGCGAAGTTGACGATGTTCTCGAACTGCGACCAGAGCGCGGATTCCCGGTTGCGGGAGTTCAATGCACTCGTCAGGTTCTTGACCCGCGGCTTGTTCTCCATGACCCCATCGCGACACAGCTCCACCATCACGACGGTGGACGCAATGTAGTAGAGGGGATCGGCCGCCTCCCGCTTGAACGAAAGGGCCTTGATCAGCTCGTTGGCGATGTCCGAATTGATCATATCCTCGGTCAGGATCAGCGCAAAGCGGTTGGCCTCCGTCTCGACCGGGCAGATGAAATGGCGGAATGACGCCTGCAGGTTGATTTCCTCATAGAGCTTCTTGTTGAACGCCGGCAGGTCGTCAATGTGGTCGACCGGCTTGGATGCGGTCCGGTAGCCGCTGGCGGGGCGCGCTGGGGCATTGGCGGACGCCGGCGGCGCCAAGCTGGCGATCAGCGGCGACGGGCTTGCCTTCCTGCCGAACAAACGGTCGAACATAGGCTTCCTTGGTTAGCATCGATCCTGGGCTTACAGCATGGGAGCCCAGACGGTGTGTCCGCCCTTGCCGCGCTGCCCCACGGGCGCGAGCACGGCCCCCTCGGCCGTCAGGCGCCGCACCTGGTAGCCGGCCACGCGCACGCCCTTGCGGATCGGGTAGATACGGCCGTTCCAGTTGAGTTGCCCGTGGTAGTCCATGGTGCCGTCGGCATTGCTCACGCCGTAGATCGCCGCCACGAACGGCTTCGGTTCGACGGACGGGGCAACTGGCGCCTTGACCGCGCCAGCAGCGTTCGCAGATGGGGCAGCCGCGGTCGCCGCGGCCGGGAGGTTCGCCACCCCCGCCCCGGGCTTCAGCAGTTCGTCGTTGAGCCGCTTGATCGTGAGCTGATTCTCGAGGCGCTCGATTTCCCCGACGGTCGGGACGTCGGTTTGAGCCATCGCCGCGTGGCAGAGCATGGCCACGGCGAGGGCGGTAATAGTTTGAGTTATCTTCACGATCGGGTCCTTTCTTACTTGGTGAGAACAGCGCCCGTCACCTTGACGGTCGCGAACGATTCGGCGGTGCCCGCCTTGCCATTGCGCTCCAGGCTCAGGGAGAGCGCGGTGAGATAGGCGTACTCGGGGAACGTCTTCAGCACGGCGGTGGTGCGCAGCGGCACCTGGACGCTCCACCCCGCCTCCCAGTACAGCACCGGCACCGCGTCTTCCGCCACGCCTTCCGGCAGCCGGAACGGCTTGATCGTGCCCATCTTCGGTTCGGTGCCGAGCACGGCCATCTTCTGCAGGATGGGGATAAAGTCCTGGGTCAGCCCGCGTCGCGCCCGGGCCAGCTTTAGGACGTCACCAACCGTCCGGGTGCTGGCCAGGGGAACGGTGGTCGTGACGCGTACCGTGCGCTGGTCAGGATCGAACGCAGCCGCCTTCGCCCACTCCGCCGGCGCGGTGGCGAGGAAGCTCTCGTTTGACGCCTGCGCGAAGTTGCGCTCCAGACGGATCGCACATTCCAGGCGCGGCCCGTCCTTGGGCTCGCAGTCGACCGACTTCACGCCCCAGCCGCCGACCGATACCGGTAGCGCCCGCACCCATGCCAGGTAGTCGTCGACGCCCGTGGCAAGGAAGAGCGGCGAGGCGCTGACCACGCTCAGCGCCTGCGCGTATTGCTCCGCAGGCGTCTGCGTCTTGCGTATGGCCTCCTCCGCAAGCTGGGTCGCCCGCCATTTGCTGTAGGTCTGCCAGCCGACGCCGATGCCGCCGATCAGCAGCAGTACCACGGCACCCTGGATCGGCGTGACGCGCAGCTTCGGGCGGCGCATGATGGCGCCAGCGTCCGCCACGGTGACCAGCTCGGTCAGCGGAAGCGGCTCGATGCCGTCCAGGCGCGCATCGCCGATCAGGCTGAAGGACTCGTTGCCGCACACCTTGGCGAATTCATCCAGCAGGGTCTTGACCTCGGCCGCCCGCAGGAAGGCACGATCGAAGTCCTGGCGGGGCCGCCGTTGGTGGATCCCGACGGCCACGTACCCGTCCAGGCCCGGAATCTCGGACACATAGACCAGGTTCTGCGCGGTCGTCGCACGCAGGACCAGTTGCGCGCCGGCGTAGACGGTGATCCGCTTCCCAGGGCGCTTGACCTTCGGCGGCAGCAGCCCGACGTACTGTCCGGCCCGGTCCGCCCACAGCATAGTGGCGCCGGCCTTGCGGGCAACGGCTTCCTCGCGGCCTTGCCGCAGCAGGACCTGCCACTGCAGGCCGAAGGCCACCGACATCCCATTGATGGTAAGCATCACGATGCCCTCTCGCTCAGATATCGGCGTCGCGGATCACCGCCGACACCAGCACGATGGTGGTGGTGCGGGTGCTGCCTTGCGTGAGCGAGCCGCCGAGCGCCAGCGGTGCGCCGTCGCCCAGCGTGCGCCGGTCATACTGCGAGTGGATGCGGTCGAACCCTGTCAGGATCAGGGTCTGGCCGTTCTTGATCGGCACCTCCTGGGTCGAGCCCTCCCCGTTCACGTTGGGCAACTGGACCGACTGGGCGTTGCTGCCGCTGCCCGACACGAAGGTCTGCAGGCTCTGCAGCACCGATTGGTCCAGCGACAAGGTCAGCATCACGCTGTCCTTGCTGGTGGCATTGGGGAACAGCACCAGCTTCAGCCCGGTGGAATCCTGGGCCGTCTGGATGCCCGGCGTCGAGCCGCCACCGGAAATCGAGGCCACGCCCGGCGTCGTGTTGCTCACGTAGGAGAACGTGTTGCGCACGTTGTAGCTGATGGCGTGGCGGTTGCGCGTCGACAGCGGCAGCTCGGTGGAGGTCTGGACCCGCCCGATCTCGGCCAGCGCGCGGATGATCGCCTGCGTGCCGCTCCCCGCGCCGGACATGATGTTCAGCCCCAGTGTGCCGGCATTGCTGCTCACTAGCGAGGCCGGCGAGACCGCCGACAGGCTGAAGGCCGGGATGTGCGCCAGGGCCTTGGTCAGCAGGGCATTCCAGTCCACCCCGCTCTCCCCGGTGTCGGTGGTGGTGATCTGCACCGTCTGCACACGCAGCAGGACCATGCGGGACAGGATCGCGATCTGTTCCTTGATGATGGCGTCGGCGCGCTCCACCGCGTCCTGGGTGTCGGTGATCGTGATGGTGCCGGTGGCCTGGTTGGCGTTGATCGTGCCCACGCGCGTGAGCACGCTGTCGGCGGCCTCCTTGATTGAGGTCAGCTCGTTCAGGCCGCTCGCCTCGCTACGCACGGCATTGGCCGCCTGCTGCGCGCTCAGCGCGTTGCTGTTGTTGCTCTGGTAGGTTGGGCCGGACAGCGCGGTGGAGTACGAGTTGGTCGCCGGCGACACAGGCAGGTTCCAGCTCTTGGTGACCAGGCGGTAGAACTTGATTGCGTTGGCCTGATCGTCGTACTTCCACTGGATCTGCAGGCGGCTCGCGATGTTGTCCAGAATCTGCGCCAAAGGCGCTTCCATCCTCGGGAAATCCAGGTCGGTAGGCGAGTCGGGCTGAACGATGCCTGCGCCTGCACTGGATGCCGGCAGCGGCAACGGTGCCGGCGGCAGGCCATTGGTCCCGGTCGGCGACGCACCGGTGGGCGACGGCAAGGGCAGCGGTGCCATCGGCTGGGCTGCCGGCGCGCCAGCCTTCGCCGCGCCCGTATCCATCGTGCCGCTCTTGGGCATGAGCGACAGCGCCGAGAGGTAAACGTCGGGCGTGATGCTGACGGTGATGCCCGTGACCACGCCGATGCGCTGTGCCGCCTCGGCCAGCGACACCCTGCCCTTGGGGAACAGCACGGCGGTCTTGAAGCCGCGCTGCAGCGCGCGCGGCAGGCGCACGTCGCGGGCCAGCGGCACCGACTTGCCCACCAGATACGGCCGATTGACCTCCTGCGCCTGCTCGATGAAGGCACGGTTGGCGTCGATGGCCCGGTTGATCTCGGCTCGCTTGGCATCGGCCTTGTTGGCCGCATTGTGGTACTCACCCATCGCGCGCTGGGTCAGTGCCGGGGAGACGCAGCCAGCCAGCATCGCGGCGGCAACCGCGCAGGCGGCGAGTTTGAAGGTGATATGCATTGGTTTCGATCCTGGGTGGGCAGACGGTTGGTTGCGGCGTGGCTTATTCGGCGCGGTCACACAGCACGGTGGCCGGAATGACCCGCACCACGGCGTTGGTGTGGAAGCACGGCTGCACCGCGGCGTCGCTCATGTCGGTCGCGCGCAGAACCTCCCGAACGGCGGATTTGAAGTCGCTCGGGAACTGCGCGCTGCCGACCAGCGGTACGTCCCGCTCGGCGATCCAGACGAGCGACCACCCCGCGGCGCTGGCCCAGCGCGTGAGCAGCATGCGCACGTTCTGGTCGGCGGGAGTGACCTGCCACCCCGACGGCGCGGGTGCTGGCACGTACGCAGAAACGGGTACGGCGGCTTCCCGCTGCGCAATCCGCGCGGCGATCGGGTCCAACTGAGCTGCCGGCCCCAGGGTCACCGGACCGCTCTCGCGGACGATGTAATTGGCGGCGACGGCGGAGCTCGAGACCATTAGGCCCAGCAGCAGGGTCGCGCACGTTTGTTTGATGGCCATGATGACCTCTCTTCGATATTGAAGTGGTGTTGCCTTGCGTGCCTATTGATCTTTCCGTAAATCATGACATCACCACAACGTTGCCTGAACCCAGCACGCGGCGATGATCGAAGGCCG
>NZ_JBIUHC010000249.1:0-9687 GCF_044627735.1 Cupriavidus sp. CuC1
ATGTCAAGCATTTTTCGATTTCTTGAATCCGTTTCCAACCCGCTCGTTGAGCGGGCCTGAATGTCTAAAGTTGAGTATCATTGGATAGAAATAAAGAATTTCACTTATCAATCGCCGCTGCTTACGATTCGCCCCAACGTCGGCGGTGTTGCCGCCCGAGGCGCCGTACAAGGAGATAAGTGGAATGTTGAAACTGACCAACAAGGTTGCCCTGATCATGGGGTGTGGCTCCGTGGCACAAGGCTGGGGCAATGGCAGGACCATGGCGGTTCTCATGGCCCGCCAGGGTGCCGCGATCTTTGGCACCGACCTGAACCTGGAGAACGCGGAAGACACGCGCAAGCGCATCGAGGAAGAAGGAAACCAGGCGACGGTGGTGCGGTGCGATTCCACCAAGGCCGAAGACGTGGAGCGCGCGGTGAACGCCTGCCTCGAGCTGCACGGGCGCATCGACATCCTGGTCAACAACGTTGGCTTGTCGCAGCCTGGCGGGCCGGTAGACATGACCGAAGCCGTCTGGGATGCGCAGATCGAGGTGAACCTGAAAGGCGCGTTCCTCGCATGCAAGCATGTGCTGCCCGTCATGCGCAAGCAGGGCGCCGGCTCCGTCATCAACGTGTCTTCAGTTGCCGGCCTGCGCTACGTGGGCAAGCCCCAGGTCGCCTACGCCGCGGCCAAGGCTGCGCTGATCCAGTTCACGAAGACGACCGCCGTGATTCACGCTGCGGAGGGTATCCGCTTAAATTGCGTGGTGCCCGGGCTGATGCACACGCCGCTGCTTGAAAACCTCGTCCAGAAGTACGCACAGGGCGATCCGGATGGTTTCCTCGCGCGCCGAAACAACCAGATTCCGATGAAGCATATGGGCGATGCCTGGGACACGGCCCATGCCGCCCTGTTCCTGGCGGCCGATGAGAGCCGCTACGTAACAGGCACCGAGATCGTAATCGACGGTGGCTTGATCGCCAGCACGCCCTGATCCAGGTATCGACGTCCGGCCGGGCAGGGGTGCTCGCGGACGCGGAGCAGACCAGACTAAAAAGACAGGAGACAAGGATGGCATCCCTCTATCGGCGGCTGTTCAATGCCGCGGCATTCGCTGTATGCGCCGGCGCCAGCGCATTGGCTTCGGCGCAGGCGTACCCGCACCAGCCGATTCGACTGATCGTACCGTTCGCGGCCGGTGGCGCTGTCGACCAAACGGCGCGCATCATCAGTGTGGCACTCGGCGAGAAGCTCGGGCAACCCATCGTGATCGAGAACAAGCCGGGCGCCGGTGGATCTATCGGCGCGGCGGAGACCGCCCGCGCCAAGCCCGATGGCTATACGCTGATGCTGGCGCTCGATACGCAGGCGGCCAACTACCAGATCATGAAAGGCCTGCGGTACGACACCTTCAAGTCGTTTGACTACCTGAACCTGCTGGTGACCACGCCGCAGATCCTGGTCACCCGGGGCGATCTCCCTGTGAAGAACCTGGAAGAGCTGATCGTGTACCTGAAAGCCCATCCGGGCACGACCTACGGCACCTCGGGGCTGGCATCCGCTGGGCACGTCAACAGCGCGCAGATGGCCTTGGCGCGCCAGCTCAAGACGACTCACGTTCCCTACAAGGGTGCCGCTCCGATGATCACGGACCTGCTGGGAGGACATATCGATTTCGCCTTCGCCGGCGTATCGGTGCTGCTCCCCCATATTCAGTCAGGCAAGGTCCGGGCCATCGCCGTGGGCTCGTCAAAGCGGTCTGCCCTGCTGCCGGGTGTCCCCACGATGAGCGAGTCCATCCCGGGGCTGGAGTATCCCACCTGGGTCGGTCTGGTCGCGCCAAGTGGCCTGCCGACGGATACGCGGAACAAGATCGTGGCGGCCACCTCGGAAGTGATGCGCAACCCGGAGCTCGCCAAGCGTTTCGCCCAGAACGGATTCGACATCGTGAACAGCACGCCTGAGGTGTTCAAGGCGAGACTGGAAAAGGACGCCGGCACGCTTGAAGACCTGATCCGGCGCAAGGTGCTGGCCAGCGAACCCATCTGATCCTTGCGCGAACGCAGCCTCGCCTTGGCATGGCTGCGTTCGCCGAACAACCTGCTACCAATATACCAATGATCGTTTCAGTCAATCCCTCCACGGGTGCGGAACTCGGCCGCTACCTTCTCGATCGCCCGGAAGATGTCGAGCGCAAGCTGCAAGGCGCGGCGCAGGCCCAACAGGCGTGGCGCACGCGGTCGGTGCGCGAGCGCTGTACGCTTCTGGCGGAAGTGGCCGCGGTGCTTCGCCGCAATCGGGCGCAGTATGCGGCCATGATCACCGCCGAGATGGGCAAGCCGCTCGCGGAAGCCGAGGCTGAAATCGACAAGTCGGCGATGACTTGCGACTTCTATGCCGAATCCGCAGCAGGCTTCCTGGCCGATGTCCAGATTCCCAGCAATGCGGCGGACAGCCGCGTGGTGTTCGACCCGCTGGGCGTGGTCCTGGCGGTGATGCCCTGGAACTACCCGTTCTGGCAGTTCATTCGCTTTGCCGCCCCCGCACTCGCCGCGGGAAACGCGGCCTTGCTCAAGCATGCCAATAACGTGCCGCAATGCGCGCTCGCGCTGGCGGAGGCCTTTCGGGAGGCGGGCGCGCATGACGGCCTGGTCTCCACCTTGATGATCGAAGCGTCGGAGGTGGCCGGCGTCCTGGCTGACGCACGAGTCGCGGCGGTGACGCTTACCGGCTCGACGGCCGTTGGCAAGCTGGTCGCTGCCCAGGCCGGTAGCCTGATGAAGAAGCAGGTCCTGGAACTCGGCGGTTCCGACCCGTTCATCGTGCTGGCCGACGCGGACGTGGACGCTGCCGCCAGGATGGCTGTGAAGGCGCGTTTCTCGAACACGGGCCAGAGTTGCATTTCCGCCAAGCGCTTCATCGTGGAAGACGCCGTCGCGGACCGCTTCGTTGCCGCCTTCTGCGTCGGCACGCGCTTGCTGGCGGTCGGCGACCCGATGGACCGCGGCACAACCGTGGGCCCCCTGGCCAGATCCAATCTGCGCAGCGATCTGCATTCACAGGTGGAGCGCAGTGTCAGCGCGGGCGCGGTGGTCGCGCTGGGCGGACATCCGATCGACGGGCCTGGCTTCTTCTATGCGCCCACCATTCTGGACCGGGTCACACCGGGCATGGCCGCGGCAGTGGAGGAAACGTTCGGGCCTGCCGCGGCCGTCATCCGGGTCGGTAGCGTTGACGAAGCAATTGCGGTGGCGAATGCCACCGAGTTTGGCCTGGGCGCGGCGCTGTGGACCGGCGATCTGGAGCGGGCCCACGCGCTGGCCCGGCGCATCGAGGCGGGCGCGGTATTCGTCAACGGCCTGGTTGCCTCCGATCCGCGATTGCCCTTCGGTGGCGTCAAGCAATCCGGCTACGGCCGCGAGCTCGGTGAGTTCGGCATCCGCGAGTTCACCAACATCAAGACGGTGTGGGTTGGCCCTGCCCACTGAACTTTTTCTTCAATTTCGAGGCTATGCCATGATCAAGACTGAATCCAATGCCGTGCTGCTGCAGTCCGACGCCATCAAGACACATGACCGCGGCGGCGGCGCCCGCACGACACCCCTGGTAGGGAAGGGCGAGGGCGCCACGGCCTTCATCACTGGCTATACCGAGTTCGGCGGAGGCGCCGAGATTCCCTTCCATCATCACAATGCCGAGGAAAGCGTTGTGCTGATCGACGGCGAGGCCATCTTCGACATCGATGGGCAATCGATCCCCGTCAAGAAGGGTGATGCCACCTTCATTCCCCCGAACGTGCCGCATCGCTTCCGCAATGCGTCGGCGACGGCGCCCATGAAGATCCTGTGGATCTATGGCTCGACGGACGCGAGCCGCACCCTTGTGGAGACCGGCGAGACCCGCCCCATCGCCGCGGAGCACAACGGCTAGCGCGATTGCAGTTCCGCACAGGCGCCCTGCGTCCCGGGCGCCTGCCTCCCGGGAAACACGAGCTGGCGTTCGATGGGAGCACACCGCCGGCCTGGACCACGGCGGACGATAAGAACTGGAGACATCGTGAAATCCTCAACCTCTCGAAGCCTGGTGGCGGTGTATCTGCTGCTGTTCACCATGGCCTTGATCAACTACCTGGACCGTGTAGCGCTCTCTGTCGCCGCCAAGCCGATCGCGGCCGAGTTCCAGTTGAGCCCAGTCGAGATGGGCTATCTTTTCTCGTCATTCCTCTGGACCTACCTGCTCTGCCTGATACCGGCCGGCATCCTCGCTGACAAGTATGGGGCGAAAGGAGTCTGCGTGGGGGGCATGGGCGTCTGGTCGATTGCCACGGTGCTCACCGGCCTTGTGGGGAGCTTCCACGCGCTCTTCGCCACGCGTCTGGTCATGGGCGCGGGTGAAGCGACCAGCTATCCATGCGCCAACAAGTTCATCCGCGAACAGGTGCCCACGGAGAACCGGGGCTTCGCCACCACCATCTTCAATAGCGGCGCGTACGCCGGCCCGGCAGTTGGCGCGCTCTTCATCGGCTGGCTGGTATCCGTCGTCAGTTGGCGCGTCGCATTCATGCTGGCTGGCGCCATCGGGCTCGTCTGGCTTGTGCCGTGGATGATCTGGTTCCGCAATTCCGCGCCGCAGGCCACTACTACCGCGTCGGCCCCGGCGATGGCAGCGACGCCAGACCCGGGCGTCGGCCTGAAGGGCCTGCTGAGGTCCACGAGCATGTGGGGCATCGCCGTGACGCAGGGTTGCGCGGTGTACACCCAGTACCTGTTCCTGACGTGGCTTCCGAGCTACTTGCAGGCAACCAAGGGCATGAACATCAAGGACGCCGCCATCTATACCGCATTGCCGTACGCTTGCGCAGTATTGTTTGGCATGCTGCTGGGCCGCATCAGCGATAAGCTCCTCAGGCCTGGAGAGGCTGAGACCGGGAAGCGCAGGCCCATGATCGGCGCCATGTTGCTGTGCTCTTCCGTTATTCTTGCGGCACCGTTCGCGAACAATATCTGGGTCATCGTACTGCTGCTGGCCGTGTCCCTGACCGGCATCGCGACGGCGATCTCGCTGAACATGGCACTTGCCAACGACCTGCTCGACCATGCTGCGGATGCCGGCAAGGCCAACAGCATCGCCATCGCCGGCGGAAACGTGTTCGGTATCCTGGCCCCCATCGTGACCGGCTATCTGGTTGCCGCGACCGATTCGTACAACTATGCCTTCGCCGCGGCCGGGGTGTTGCTGCTGGTCGGGGCGCTGGTATCGCAAGTTGCCACGCGCAGGCGCATCGGTGAGGCGCGGTGCGCGAATGCGCGGGCCGGCCGTGAAGCGGGAGCACGCGTGTTCCATGGATAGCTTGTAGGAGAAACCCGATGTTCTTTGCTCCCCCCCCGATAACCGAGGCTACACTGTTCGCGCGTCTTCCCGATGCAACGTCCAGCCCTGGAATTGCCGCAGCCTGGGAAGGTAGCCAGCCCCACGGCATTCCAACCCGGTCTTTGCTGGAAGGCCCGAGCTTCGACAACGATGGCAACCTGTACTGCGTGGACGCGCCGAATGGGCGTATCGTCCGCTTCTCGCCTTCTGCCGAATGCGAGACCATCGTGCAGTACGACGGCTGGCCCAACGGGCTGAAGCTGGGCCGGGACGGACGTGCCTATATCGCCGACTACAAACACGGCGTCATGGTGCTCGACCTCGAGACGAGGCTCGTGAGCCCACTGCTGGAGCGACACTATGCTGAGCGCTTCAGGGCAGTCAATGACTTGTTCTTCGCGGCCAACGGCGACCTCTATTTCACTGACCAGGGTCTGTCGGGCCATCAAGACCCGAGCGGGCGCTTGTTCCGGTACAGCCGGCAGGAGCGGCTTGAGTGCGTGCTGGAGCGCATCCCCAGCCCGAATGGGCTGGTGATGAACCTGGATGAATCCGTCCTCTTCCTTGCGGTCACGCGTGCGAACGCCGTGTGGAGGGTGCCGTTTATGCGCGATGGCACGGTAAGCAAGGTCGGGACCTTCGTGCAGCTTTCTGGCGGGACGGGACCCGACGGCCTCGCGCTGGACGAGCAGGGCCGTCTGGCCATCGCGCATACCGGCATGGGCTCGGTCTGGGTGGTCGACGCGCGAGGCGAGCCGGTGCACCGCATCACGTCGGCCGTGGGAGACCACACGACCAACGTTGCCTACGGTGGCGAGGGAAACCGCACGCTCTTCATTACGGAATCGAGTTCCGGCACGGTGCTCAAGGCGGAGCTGGACGTGCCCGGGAAGCGGATGTTCTGCCAGTGAGCCGCCGTGGCGGCAAGCAAAGTCAAGTAAGAGGGCCGGAGGCGGCCCAGAGTCGAGAAAAGAACGATGATCGTCGAAGTTGCGGATTTCAAGATAAGACCCGAGGACAAGGAGGCGTTCTGCGAAGCACTGCAGCGTGGCGTGCGCGACGTACTCTCAAAGGCCAGGGGATACCGGCGTCACAGCGTTCTCACTTGCAGGGAAACGGCGGGCCGTGTCCTGCTATTGGTGGATTGGGCGACGGTGGAGGACCACACAGTCGGGTTTCGGGAGTCGCCGGCGTTTGGTAAGTGGCGCGCGATCGTCGGCCCGTTCTTTGTGGATGCCCCGCATGTGGAGCATTTTGACGAGGCTTCGTTGGAAGGCGAAGCCGGGGATGGGGACTGAGAGGTTCCAACGAGCGGGGCTCTGGTGCAACTCGGAGGGGTCAGTGGGTTACGCTCGGGTTTTTGACGGGCGTGAGCCCGCGATGAGTACGCTGAGGGAGATCGACTGGTTGTTCAACGGGCGGCACTCTGACCGCGAAGTCATCGTCCTGTGTGTGCGTTGGTACCTGCGTTACAAGCTCAGCCTTCGAGCCCTCGTTGAAATGATGGCCGAGCGCGCCCTCTCGCTTGCGCACACAACGATCATGCGCTGGGCCCAACGCTTCAGGCCGGAGTTCGTGAAGCGCTGGGATCGGTTTGCCAGATCCGCTGGTCGTTCATGGCGAGTCGACGAGACGCATGTGAAAATCCGTGGCAAATGGGTCTATCTTTACCGTGCAGTTGATCGAGCGGGAAAGACAGTCGACTTCCCGCTCACTATCAAACGCGATGTTGCTGCAGCCAAGGGTTTCTTGGCGAAGGCGATCAAGAGTCAAGGCCTCGCTCCGAAAACCATCACGCTGGACGGCTACGCGGCGTCTCACCGCGCGGTGCGCGAAATGAAGACTGACAAATTTTCTGCCCTAGGAAACGACGTTGCGATCGTCGAAGTACTTGAACAACTGGATCGAGCAGGATCATCGCAACATCAAATCCAGGGTCAATGCGATGCTCGGCTTCAAATGCTTCAGGAATACGGGCGTTACGATTTCCGGCATCGAGCTGATGATGCATCGCATTCGAAGAGGTCAGTTCAACCGCATAAAGCGGTGCCTCAAAGATACCACTGCGCCTGCTGTTTGGAAGGCAGTGCTTTTTCATCAGAGTCACAACGCCTGCTTCTTCCAGAGGATTCGCGCTGCCTTCCCCGGAATTCGGTGATGAGCCTTAAGATTTCCGTCAGTCGGTCGTAAATCGGGGTGATGCCTTGCGTGAACGCACACTGTATCGCCCGCCGTATCGGCTGGCACTGACAGTATTTTGGAGGCGACGCTTACCCTGCCAAGGGGGGCACAGCTCAGGCATCCTCGACTGCAAGAAAAGATAGCCGGTGGAAACCGCGCCCCACCAACTGCAAGGAGACAAAATGATGCAAAAGTTGCGAATCAGTACGAGTCTTTCGGCCGTACTGATCCTTTTCGTCCTGTTGACGGCGGTCAACAATTTCGTTGCGTGGCGCGGTCTGCGAAATACGGCCGAGTCGCTGGGACGCATGAGCGTGGTTACGGCTGAGCTTCAGGCGGTCAACGCTGCCTTTGCTTCTACCCAGCGGGCGCGCGTTTCGCTCGCCGCGGGGCAAAGCGCCACGCGCGTGGGCGACGAGTCTGCAGCTAAGGACCTGTTGAAGACGGTTACCATCCGCCTGGAACAGGGGCAGAAAGAGATCGAAGCGTTTGCAAAGATGCAGCGCTCGAATCCGGAAGAGCAGGAGCTTTCCAAGAAGCTGGTGTCGACTTATCGTTCGCTGAACGACAGCGTCAAATCGGAGCGGCAAGCCGTCGTTTCGGGTGACACGGCGGCCTATGACCGGATCAGCGCGACGCAAAGCATCGCCGCGTCCCGCACCTTCAACGCGGAACTGGAAAAGCTCGTCAAACGCTCTGAAGCCCGTGGCGAAGAGGCGCAAGCCGATGCAGGCCGCACCTTGGCGCGGCTGCAGGCGGTCATCGTGATTGTCGTTGTGCTCACGGTGCTGGTCGCCGCGCTGGTCCGCTGGGCACTGGTCGTTATCGTGCAACGACCTTTGCAAGAGGTTGGAAAGCATCTGGACCACGTGGCGAGCGGGGACTTGACGGCAAGTCTCGAGCAGCAGTCCGATAATGAGATCGGTGTGCTGGTTGCCGCAGCGAGGCGGATGCAGGAAAGCCTGATACAAGTCATCGGGACCGTGCGCGCATCGACCGAATCGGTGAGCACAGCATCACGACAGATTGCGGCCGGCAACGAGGACCTGTCAGCCCGTACTGAGCAGCAAGCCAGCTCGCTGGAGGAAACGGCGGCGTCTATGGAGGAACTAACGTCGACCGTCAAACAGAATGCCGACAATGCCCGCCAGGCCAACCAGTTGGCGGTATCGGCTTCGGAAGTAGCGACCAAGGGTGGTGCAGTCGTGTCCCAAGTGGTCCAGACGATGGGCTCGATCACTGACGCGTCGAAGAAGATCGTCGAAATCATCGGCGTAATCGACAGCATTGCCTTTCAAACCAACATCCTAGCGCTGAACGCGGCCGTGGAAGCCGCTCGTGCCGGCGAGCAGGGGCGGGGCTTTGCGGTGGTGGCTTCCGAAGTACGCAATCTGGCCCTACGCTCCGCCGGTGCCGCGAGGGAGATTAAGGCATTGATTGATAGCTCGGTGGACAAGGTCAGTGTAGGCAGTAAGCTGGTTGGCGAAGCGGGCGCGACGATGGAGGAGATTGTCGCAAGCGTGAAGCGCGTGACCGACATCATGGGCGAGATCACCGCGGCCACGCAGGAACAGAGCTTGGGCATCGAACAGGTCAGTGAGGCCATTGTCCAGATCGACGAAGTCACGCAACAGAATGCGGCGCTAGTGGAGGAAGCCTCCGCGGCGGCGCAGTCCATGCAGGATCAGGCAAGCAATTTGATCCGTGCGGTGAGCGTGTTCAAGGTCGGCGGCATGCAACCTCCTGCATCGATCGCGATCGGGAGGCCGGCAAGCAGCACTGCAAAGGCTCGGGCGCCCGGCTTATCGGCGTTGGCGAAAGCGTCCCCGAAGCGGCTTGCTGTCGCTGGTAAGGGTGTGCAATCCTGGCAAGCCGTCAACGGTGCAGATTCGGCCAATGCGTGAGAGCAATTATAAGAGCCCGTTTGATAATTCAAGGATGGGCGATTCTGCGTAGCAGCCGTCCGGGGCCTGTACGGGATTTTTTGTGCAGGGCATAACATTTCGACAAGGAGCATGTAATGCCACGCAAACCAAAGGCCACACCCAGGGACCTCCCGACCATCCCTAAGGAGCACCCCTTTCAAGGTGATCAAACGACGCGCCCAGCCTTGATGACACGTGCGGTAGAGACATGCCGCCGTGCCACACA
>NZ_JBIUHC010000250.1:0-9555 GCF_044627735.1 Cupriavidus sp. CuC1
AGCCCGGTGCCCGAATTGGGCACGCCGGGATCTGTGCGGGGGGTGCTCAGTAATGGGCATTCCTACCGCGATCTAAGGCGCCTGCGCGCTCAGTGCGCCGGCACAGCTTCGTCGCTGCTGCCGGCCACTGCCTTGACCCCGGCCTTGGTCACGTCGTAGGTCGTCTCGACCACGGTCGATCCCACGCTCACTGCCGCCGAGCCAACCGTAGTCACGGTAGAGACCGCGGCACTGCCCACCGCCACGGTGGCGCCCACCACGCTGCAGGCGGCCAGTGCACCGCACAGGCCCAATGCGGCGAGCGTTGCGGCAGCGCGCATGACGCGACGCTCTTGCTCTTTCTTAGCTGGCGCGACGTGGACGTACATTTGAAATGACATGGACACTGCTTGCCCTTGCGGGGTTGTGGGGGTGGTGTAAGGCGGGCGGCCTCAGGTTTCCGGCTACACCGGGCACCATGCGACGTGCCCGGCATCATACTCTTCCCCTGAGCGCTCGCTACCGCCCGCTGCGCTATTCGCCCGCCAGCGCCACCACCGGATCCAGCCCGGTCGACACTGCCGCGCCGGGATTTACGGCTGGCACGGACCGTTGCAGCCATCCTTAGCGCAACAAACGCCGACGCAGCAGCATCAGCGCCACCACCAGCGCCACGGCCGCGTAAGCGCCAAGCACGATCACGTGCAGCACCAGGTTGTCGATCGGGCGCCCCAGCATGATGGGGCGGATCAACGCTACCGCATGCGCCAGCGGCAGCACCTGGGTGGCAGCTTGCGCGCCCGCGGGCAACTGCTCCAGCGGGAAGAACACGCCAGAGAGCAGCAGCATCGGCGTCATCACCAGCGTCTGGTAGAACATGAAGAAGTCGTAGCTGGGCGCAAGCGCCGTGACGATCATGGCCAGGCTGGCGAACGCAATGCCTGCCAGCACGATGACCGGCAGCGCCAGCAGCGCGCCCGGCAACTGCGCATAGCCGAGCACGCCTGCCACCAGCATGATGGCCAGGCCCGACAGCACCGCCTTGCTGGCGGCCCACATGATCTCGCCCAGCACCACGTCGCCCAGCGTCAGCGGCGCATGCATGATGGCCTCCCAGGTGCGCTGCACATGCATGCGCGAGAAGGCCGAGTACATTGACTCGAAGCTCGCCGACATCATCACGCTGGACGCCGTGGTGCCGGCCGCGAGGAAGGCAATGTAGGACACGCCGTTGACCTGTCCCACCAGCAGGCCAAGCCCAAGGCCAAGCCCGAACAGGTAGATCATCGGATCGGCCAGATTGCCGATCATCGAGGGAATCGCCAGCTTCTTCCACACCATGAAGTTGCGGTACCAGACCATGGTCCAGTTGCGCATGTTCATCGGCAGCAGCGGCTGCGGGTAGTGCTGCCGCTGCCCGGCGCCGGGCAGCGCGGCGGTGGCAGCGGTGGCGGCGGTGGCGGCGGCTGGCGTGGTGGCAGGGCGGGGGTCTTGTTCGCTCATGTTCAATCCGTTGTCGGTTGCGAGTCGGTGCGCATCAGTCACGCCTCAGTCACGCCTCAGTCGCGCATCTCGCGGCCGGTCAGCTTGAGGAAGACGTCCTCCAGGTTGGCGGGGCGGTGCAGGTAACGCACGCCGTTGCGGCCGTGCAGCGCCGCCAGCAGTGGCGCGGGCTCCTTGACGTAGCAAAACAGCGTCTCGCCGCTCATCTCGGTACGGGTGGCAAGCGGGTGCAGCTCGCCGCGCAGGGGCTCCAGGTTGTCGCCATACACTTCCACCACGTCGCAGCCGATCTGGCTGTCGATCAGCTCATGCGGCTTGCCCTCGGCGATCTTGCGGCCGCTGTCGATCACGCACAGGTAGTTGCACAGGCGCTCGGCTTCTTCCATGAAGTGCGTCGTCAGCAGGATGGTCTTGCCGTTGGCCAGCAGCGACTTCAGGCGCTCCCAGATGAGGTGGCGCGCCTGCGGGTCCAGCCCGGTGGTGGGCTCGTCCATCACCAGCAGGTCGGGGTCGTTGATCAATGCGCGAGCGACCGTCAGCCGCCGGCGCATGCCGCCCGACAGGTCTCGTACCTGCGCCTTGGCACGGCTCTCCAGGCGCGCGAACTCCAGCAGCGCGGGCACGCGCTCCTCGATCACGGCGCGCTCCAGGCCGAAGTAGCGCCCGAAGATCCGCAGGTTCTCGACCACCGTGAAATCCGGGTCGAGGTTGTCGAACTGCGGCACCACGCCCACCCGCATGCGAGCCTGCGGCGCGCGCTGTGGAATCGGCTCGCCGCACAGGGTGAGCGTGCCGCACGCCGGCGTGGTCAGTCCCAGCAGCAGGCGCAGCGTGGTGGTCTTGCCGGCGCCGTTCGGGCCCAGCAGGCCGAAGCACTGGCCGCGTTGCACGCTCAGGCTGAGATCGTCGACCACGACGGTGTCGCCGTATTGCTTGCTTACATTGCGTAGTTCAAGAATGGCAGTCAAGGCAGGAGCGGGAGTTGGGCGCGCCGCGGGCGCAATATCCACCATTATGCAGGCAGCAGCGAGGATGCTTTGTGGCGCGCTGCAGCAAGAATGCGCGGATGCGGTTATCTTGATGGTTCGCGCCGGCGTGCAAACCAGGCCTCGTTGAGCCTGCCGGCGCGCAGCACGAAAACAATAATCGGAACAAGCGATGGAGACGAGACAATGAGCGCAGAAGACCTGCTGGCCCAGTGGCAAGAGGCGGAACGCAAGGTGCGCGCGAGCCTGGCCGAGCCGGGGGTGGTATCGCTCGCGCAGTTGGGGGAACGCGCTGGCCTGCAGTTTTTCGAGGATATGCTGGCGGGCAGGATACCGGGTGTGCCGATCGGGCAACTGATGGGTTTCGTGCCGGTGGAGTTCGAGCCGGGGCGCTTCGTCTTCCAGGGCACGCCCGGGCCGCAGCATTACAACCCGATCGGCAGCGTGCATGGCGGCTACGCCGCGACCCTGCTCGATTCCTGCGTGGGTTGTGCTGTCCACACCATGCTGCCGGCCGGCAAGGGCTACACCACCCTGGAACTGAAGGTGAACTACGTGCGCCCGCTGACCGCGAAGACGGGCCCGATCCGTGCGGAAGGCAAGGTGATCAGCCTGGCCACGCAGATCGGCATTGCCGAGGGCCGCATCGTCGACACGCAGGGAAAGCTCTACGCTTACGCCACGACCACCTGCCTGGTCTTTCCGATGCCGGCAGGCTGATCTGCGGCAAGGCCGGCGCCGCTTTCAGCAGCCAGCCACCTTGCTTATACTTGTGTGTCGCCCGTCGGGCACCCCAATCGATAAGACCCGGAGTCGCAATGTCCTTCGAACACTGGCTGGCCTTTGTGTTGACAAGCATCGTCGTGCTCATCATTCCCGGCCCGACCATCCTGCTTGTGATCGGCGATGCGCTTGCCCATCGCGGCCGCTCCGCCTATGCCACCGTGGCCGGCGTTGCCGCGGGCGACCTGACCGCGTTCACACTGTCGATGGCCGGCCTCGGCGCGGTACTGGCCACCTCTGCGGCCCTGTTCACGGCGTTGAAGTGGGCCGGTGCGGCTTACCTGGTCTACCTGGGCATCCAGGCTTTGCGCGGCGCCTCGCGTGCCGGCGCGATGGCGGTCACGGCACAGTCCGGGAGCAGCCGCCAGCGCTTTGCCAAGGCATGGCTGGTGACCGCGCTCAACCCCAAGAGCATCGTGTTCTTCGTGGCCTTCGTGCCGCAGTTCCTCGATGCGCGCCTGGCCTTCTGGCCGCAGGCCGCGGTGCTGATTCCCACCTTCGTTGTGATGGCCACCGCCAACGCGGCGATCTACGCGCTGCTGGCGCGTGCGCTGGCCAAGCGCCTTACCACCCAGCGCGCACAGGCCAATGTGCAGCGCGCGGGTGGCATTACGCTGATTGGCGCGGGCGCGCTGATTGCGGCACGCAGCTGATGTAGTGGGTGATGTAGCGGGAGTTGCCGACCAGGCGGGCCGCCATCGTGCGGCCTGCTTTTTGCCTGTCGCCAGCGCCAAGTGCCGTGGCTTGAATGCGAGGCAAGGTGGCGGCAACACGCACGTGTGTCCGGGACAATTCAAAAAGCGGTGGGGAGTCAAAGTGCTAGCCGTGTCGCGCGCAAAGGGCGAACGCAAGCATTGCGCCGGCCGCGCTCGATCCAGGCGGAACGATGGGCAGGGCGGTATCAGGGCCGGTCGGCGGTTGTCAGGCCACGAAGGGCCGGACATCCGCGGCGCCGCTAAAACAAGAAAAATCCGCCAGGCAATGACTGGCGGATTTATGCGGCCTGCGGCAGAAACGCGTCGAAGCGCGCTCGCCGCTTGCTGTGCCGAAATCAGTACATCTTCTTCGGCAACATCTGCATGCGCAGGCGTTTGCGAAGGCGCGATTCCGCGGCTTTCTTCTTGCGCTTGCGCTCGGTCGTGGGCTTCTCGTAAGCGGTACGGCTCTTGAGTTCAACGATCAGGCCGGTCTGGAGGATGGCCCGACGGAAACGCCGCATTGCAACTTCAACGGGCTCACCTGGTTTCAAGACGATCTTAGTCAATTCTGTCCTTTAGCTTTGCCGCAAAGCGGCGGGTTCAAACGGGGGAAACATTGGCCGCTTCAGGACCCTTCTTGCCCTGTTGCGACTGGTATTGCACTCGCTGGTTATCTTGCAGCGGAGCACCCCCGCGAACCTGAGAGATGTGGACGAACAAGTCCTTGCCACCAGCGTCCGGGGTGATGAAGCCAAAACCCTTCTGGGCGTTGAAGAACTTGACGGTACCAGTTTCCATGGAAAAATCCTTTTTTTGGGCGCAAAGAATGCGCCCACTTGCTTTTACACGTTTACGTAAACGCTGTCAAGAAAGAGTGCCTAAAGCGCTTTGCAAATCCGTCAGGGTGGCGTATAGTACGCCCCTCTGACGCGGGGTGGAGCAGTTGGCAGCTCGTCGGGCTCATAACCCGAAGGTCGCAGGTTCAAGTCCTGCCCCCGCAACCAGACGTATTCTACTAAAAAGCCCGCCGGCAGTCCCGGCGGGCTTTTTGTTTTGTTGCGCGGGCAGATTGCGTCACTACCGCGCTACCCCTGCGCCGTCAGGCCGGAGAACGCCATCGCCAGCCAACCGGCGGCGGCGCAGGCGCCCATCCACGAGAGCAGCACGGCAGCGATCGTTGACCATTTCATGGGCGCTCCTCAAATCGCCGGCCTGCCGGGCATGGCGGGCTCGTCCATGGCTGGCAAGGTGATCACGAAGCGCGCGCCGCCCTCGCTGCCGCTGTGCAGCCCGACCTGGCCGCCATGCAGCAGCGCGATGCGCCGCACAATGGCCAGCCCCAGGCCGAACCCCCCGGTGTGCCGGTTGCGGCTGGAATCGGGCCGGTGGAAGGGCTCGAAAATGCGGGCGCGCTCCTCCGGCGCAACGCCGGGGCCATCGTCCTCCACCGTCAGGGTCAAGGTGCCTGCCGCGTCGGTCTCGGCGTGCAGGTGGATGGCGTTGCGCGCGTAGCGGGTGGCGTTGCGGCAAAGGTTGAGTAGCGCCCGCGCCACCAGCCGCGGATCGCAGACGTGGTGCGGCTCAGGGCCGCTGGCATAGGCCGACAGGGTGAGTTTCTTATCCGCCACCTCGTTGGCCACGCTGGCCGCGACACTGTCGATCAGCTCGCTCACCGAAACCCGCATCAGCATCATCGGCGCCGCGCCCTGCTCAAGCTGGCCGAGCGTCAGCAGCTCGGTGACCAGCTCGTCGAGCTCGCGCACGTCGCGGCGCAGGTCTTCCAGCCGCAGCGCCTGGCGCGCCTGCTCCGCTTCGCCCGTGCCGGCCGACTGCAGCAGCGCGATGCCGAACTCCAGCCGCGCGATTGGCGTTTTCAGCTCATGCGAGATGCCGTGCATCATTTCGCGCTGGTGCACGATCGACGCTTCGATCTGTTCGGCCATCTCATTGAATTGCTTGGCCAGTGCGGAGATGTTGGAGCGCCTGGGCAGGTTGGCGCGGGTCGACAGCTTGCCGTTGCCGAAATCCCTTGCCGCCTGCTGCAGCTTGTCCAGGTCGCGCCAGTGGTACCACACCCAGGCGATGATCGACAGCAAGGTGGCGAGCGCGATCAAGGCGTAGGCCAGCACGGAGATGTTGGTGTGGTCGTCTTCCTCGCTGAGCGCGTGCAGGATCTGGCCGTCGCGCAGCGGCAGGTAGTAATCCTTGGCGTCGTAGCTGAGCACCAGCTTGCCGCCGGCGAGGTCGGCAAGCTGCTGAGCATTGAGGTGGGTCAGGCTGGCGGCGTCGACCAGGTCGAACTTCTCGCGCGCCTGCTGTTGCAGGATGGCAAGCGCGGCGTCGCGGTCCTTGCCCTGTTGCGGCCCAAGGTATTGGGATAGCGTAAAGGCATAGCCTTTGCGGTTTTCCCGTTCGGTCTCGGTGAAATGCTCATGGAACAGCGGGATGAAGGTGGTGTTGATGGCGGTCACCGCGGCGGCCGCGGCCAGGATCACCAGCAGGTAGAGCTTGAGTAGCGAGCGGACCATTCATTCCTCCCATGCCGAAGGGCTGAACAGGTAGCCGCGGCCCCAGATGGTCTTGATCTTGTGCGGCTCGGGCGAGGCATCCTCGAAGCGCCGGCGCAGCCGCGAGATACCGGAGTCGACGGTGCGGTCGATGCCGTCGAACTCGATGCCGCGCAAGGCCTTGAGGATGTCGTCCCGGCTGAGCACGGTGCCGGCGGCGCGCGCCAGGATCAGCAGCAGGTTGAACTCGGTGGTCTTCAGTCCACCTCCTGTCCGCGCCATGTCACCTGCCGGTTCGGCGGCGAGATCACCAGCGCGCCGAACACCAGTTCATGGTCCCGCTGCGCAGGCGCGGCGGTCTCGGCAACCCGCTCTGCGGCGGCGCGCCGCAGCAGGGCGCGGGCGCGCGCCACCAGCAGCCTTGGCTCGATGGGCTTGACCACATAGTCGTCGGCGCCGATCTCCAGCCCCGCCACCTGGTCGTACGTATCGACGCGTGCGGTCAGGATGAGCACGGGCACGCGCGAGAACGCGCGAATGCCGCGACACACTTCCATGCCGTCCATATGCGGCAGCATCAGGTCGAGGATCACCAGCGCTGGCCGCAGGGCCTGGACGGCGGCCACCGCGATATCGCCACGCCGCACTACCTCCACCACGAATTCGTAGTTGCCCAGATATTCGCTGACAAGCTGCGCGAGGCGATCGTCGTCCTCGACCAGCAATACCTTGTACTTGGCCATGGCATCGCTCATGACAGGGCTCCCTGGGGCAGAAAAGTGCCGATTCTATCCGGCGAACGACCTGCATTGGGTGTTGGAGACGCTTCAAGACAAATTCGCACAATTGAACAAGATTTCGCGCGATTTCAGGACAGACAGCCCGGCGCGCCATCCCTAATCTGCGTGCTTCGACATCAAGGCGGAGCAGCCGTGGAACAGCAAGCAAGAAATCAGTGGGGCGTGGCAAGGTTGCCGGTCGCGTACAGGGGCGCGTACCAAGGCGCATACAAGGGCGCGTTTCTCGTGGCCGCGCTGGCGAGCCTCTGCCCGGCAGCGCACGCGGAAAGAACGTACTCCGTTGGCCTGGCCGCCGGCGCCGCCCCGCGCTACGCGGGAAGCCGCGACTACCGGGCCGTCGGCGCGCCGGTGCTGCGCGCCGACTTCGGCAACGGTGCCTTCATCGATTTGCTGCAAGGCGCTGGCTATACCTACAAGTTCGGCAACGGCATGTTTGCCACGGCCTCGCTCGGCTACGCGCTGGGCCGTACCGACAAGAACCGCGCGGACCTGCCGGGCTCGGATCACCTTAAGGGCATGGGCAACATTCCGGGCTCGCTGATGGGCGCGTTCCAGCTCGGCGCGCGCGTGTACGGCGACACCACGCTGAGCGTGACGCTGGACGCGCCACTGACGCATCGCGAACGCGGGCTGAGCGGGCACATCGATCTGGTGGTGCCGGTGATCCAGTCGGGCGCGCACATCGTGACACTCGGGCCGAGCCTGCACTACGGCTCGGGCCGCTACATGCAGACCCTCTTTGGCGTGACCGATGCACAGGCCGCCAACAGCGCCTTTAGTCAGTACGCCCCCAAGGCCGGCTTCGATGCCGCGACGCTGTCGCTCGCATGGAACTACACGCTCTCGAAGGAATGGTCGGTGCGCACCTTGGTGGCGGCGACACGCCTGCTCGGGGACGCCGCGAAGAGCCCGATCGTGCAGAGCAAGCAGTCGTACTTCGGCATGAGTTCGGTCAATTACACATTCTGAGGAGAACGCCATGATGTGGGATTGGCACGCCAGCCTGCCCGCGCAGGATCTTGCCGCCCGTGCGCGTGCCTGCGACACACGCCTGCCCGGCGTCGGCTCCCTGCTGCTGACAGGCGCCACCGGCTTTATCGGCGGCAACGTGATGGTGGCCGCCGTCAACGCCGGTCTGGCCCGGCGCTTGCTCTGCCTGGTGCGCGGCGTGGATGCCGCGGACGCATTGGCTCGCTTGCGCGAAAACGCCATCCAGTGCGGCCTGTTGCGCAGCCGGGTGGACTGGCTCACCGAGGACAACGTGTTGCTTGGCGCGCTTGACAGCGATTTCGCGCCTGCCACACAGGCGCGGCTGGCGGGCGTCACCCATGTCATCAACTGCGCCGCGCTGGCCTCGTTCTCCGCCGATGCGCAGGTCACGCGCATCAACGTGCGCGATACCTTGCGTTTTGCCTCGCGCTTTGCCGGCAGCGCGGCCTTGCGGCGCTTCGTCCATGTCGGTACCGCCATGGCTTGCGGCACGCAGCGCGGGCCGAGGATTGCCGAGCGGGATGCCGGCCATGGCGGCACCAGCTATCTCAGCCACCTGGTGTCTTATTCCGTTTCTAATTCAATAGTGAATTAATAATCCATGGCCACGCGACAATGGAATGGACACGTTGGCGGTCCAACTCCAGATCGCGGAGAGAGTCGGACAGATGGCGTTCGAGCGTATCGATACTATCGAAGACGCGGTTATGGAAGGACTTTTCTCGAAGATCGTCCCAGAGATTTTCAACGGGGTTGAGCTCCGGTGAGTACGGTGGGAGTGTAAGCAAGCGCAGGTTGTGAGCCAGTCTGAGCGAAGCACTCTGATGCCACCCGGCGCCGTCGAGGACCATCACGATTCGATCGTCGGGATGACGTGCTGCGACCTCATCGAGAAACAGTTGCATGCAGGCGCCGTTGACGTGCGGCAGGATCAGAGTGTCGAGGGCGCCATCAGCAACCGAGACGGCCGCATAAGCGTAGGTGAACTCCTGCGTCACCATTGCCTGACACAGCGGGCGAGCCGGTTTGGGGCACCAGCAACGCCGCGTGTCGGAGATGCGACCGAAGCGCGCTTCGTCCTGAAACATCAAGCGGATCGGCCCTTGGCCCGGCCACGTCCGGTCGATTTCGAGGAGAATGTCGCGGAGTTTTTTTTCCAGGCTTCTTGGGCAGCCACATCGGCCTGGGGGTGTCGCTTGTCGGGCGCCAGTTTGCGCCAGCCATGACGGTGTAGCAGATTGTAGGCAGAAGCCAGGGCAACCTTGCGCCCCAGCCGTTCGTCCAGCGCCTGCTTGATCTCGCCGACCAC
>NZ_JBIUHC010000251.1:0-9423 GCF_044627735.1 Cupriavidus sp. CuC1
GACTGGTCGACGCTGTTGACGCGCCGCACCAGCAAGGCGCCAGCCGACAAGGGTGGCTGGAACCTGTTCATTACCGGTTGGGCGCCTGGCGACACGATGAATCCATTGTTCTTTTCGCCGCTGACGGGCAATGGCGAAAAAGGCTGGTTCGGCTGGGCGACAGACGACAAGCTGGAACAACTCAAGAGCGATTACCTGGTGAGTACCGATCCGGTGCAGCGCAAGAAGATCGCCGCGGCGATCCAATCGGTGACGTACCAGAGCGGGATCCTGGCGCCGGTGGGAAACTTCGACTTCTATTCTGTGATCCGCAAGGGTGTGGTCAGCGGCATTGTGCCGGCTCCCGTCAACGTGTTCTGGAATATCCGCAAGAGCTAACCACGGTGTAGGCGGCAATACGCGGGCCGTCGCCGCCACGCTTAGCAATACAAGCCTCGTCCATCTGTTATCCAGCTCGGAGCAGAACTGACATGCACTTCCTTCTATTCAGGCGCATGCTGTCGACAGTACCAGTGCTGGTCATTGTCGCCATCATCGTCTTCATGATTTTGCGTCTGACGCCAGGCGATCCCGCTGCAGCGCTCGTCGGCGACAACGGTACCAGTGCGGACATCGCTAAGGTCCGCGCGAGCCTCGGGCTAGACCAGCCGCTGCCGGTGCAGTTTGCCAACTGGGCCGGGAAGATGCTGCACGGCAACCTTGGCGACTCATACTACATGAAGCAACCGGTGACTCGGTTGATCGCGCAGCGGATCGAACCGACTTTGTCTTTGTCCGCTCTCACATTGGTATTTACGCTCCTCGTCGCAGTACCGCTCGGCGTCATCGCGGCCTGGCGGCACGGCGGCTGGCTAGACCGGATGCTGATGGGATTTTCGGTTGCGGGGTTCTCTGTTCCTTCGTTCGTGATCGGCTATCTCCTCATCTGGGCTATCGCATTGCATGCAAAGCTGCTGCCGGTCCAGGGATATGCACACTTGAGTGAAGGCATCGGCCCGTGGCTCGAGCATCTCATCCTGCCTGCGTTTACGCTGTCCATTGTCTACCTTGCCCTGATTGCCCGCGTCACGCGCGCGGCGGTTGCCGAGGCACTGACCGAAGACTACATCCGCACCGCTCGCGCTAAAGGTATCTCCGAAGTACGGGTGTTGATTCGCCATGCCCTGGCCAATGCCGCGGTACCGATCGTCACCGTGATCGGCATCGGCATCGGCTTGCTTATCGGCGGCGTGGTGGTTACCGAGACGGTCTATGCGATCCCCGGGCTCGGGCAATTGACGGTCGATGCCGTGTTGGCGCGCGATTTTCCGCTGATACAAGGCATCACGCTGTTCTTCTCCTTTGTTTACGTCCTGATCAACCTGCTGGTCGACTTGAGCTACATGCTGCTCGACCCGCGCATCCGCTATTGAGTGAAAGGGCAACTGAACATGATTGACGATCACGATTCGATGGCCCTTGCTGCGTCGAGTGTCTCCTTTGGTCACGTGGATGCGGTGCCGGGCACACGCTCGCGTACATCGCTGTGGCGCCGGGTTGTGCGGAATTGGTCGGTACGCCTGGGCGGCAGCGTACTGGTGCTGCTGATCCTCGTCGCCGTCGCAGCCCCATGGCTTGGTACGATCGACCCGACTGCGATGGATCCCTCAAGCGCGAACCTGCTCCCCGGTGCGACGGCCGAATTCAGTGATCTGTCGGGCGCGACGTTCCAGCACTTCTTCCTGATGGGCACCGATAGCCTTGGCCGGGATACCTGGAGCCGGGTTGTGTACGGTGCGCGCGTGTCGCTGTCCGTCGGTATCTCGGTGGCGTTCCTGGCGCTTGCCTGTGGCGCGCTGGTCGGGGTAGCGGCGGGCTATTTCCGCCGCCTGGATAACCTCATCATGCGGGCGATGGATAGCTTGATGGCTATCCCTAGCATCCTGTTCGCAATCACGCTGATGGCACTTTGGCGGCCCACCCTCGTCACGGTGATTGTCGCTATTACCATTCCCGAGATTCCGCGCGTAGCGCGACTGGTGCGCTCGATCGTGCTAACAATCCGCGAGGAACCCTACGTCGAAGCCGCGATCTCACTGGCTAGCCCGACCGGCAAGATTTTATGGCGTCACATCATGCCCAATGCGATCGCACCGCTGATTGTGCAGGGGACCTACGTGTGCGCCTCCGCCATCCTGGTGGAAGCGATCCTGTCGTTTCTCGGCGTGGGTCTGCCGCCGGATATTCCGACGTGGGGCAACGTCATGGCTGACGGACGCATGCAGTTCAACCAGTTTCCGCAGACCGTGCTGTTCCCCGGCATCTTCCTGGCGCTGACTGTGCTGGCGGTCAATATCCTGGGCGATGGTTTGCGCGACACACTCGATCCGAAGTTCAACAAGCGCGGAGGCTGATGCGATGCGTGAAGTAGATTTCCAAGAGGGCGTACCATCCGGCGCCGGCCCAGTCGATAGCGTCCTCGCGATCAGGAACCTGACCATCGCGCTGCCGGCGGGAGCCGACCGCGCTCACGCGGTACGGCAGGTCTCGCTCGACGTGCAGCAGGGTGAGATAGTGTGCCTCCTGGGCGAGTCGGGATCGGGAAAGTCGGTGATTGCACAGGCTGTGATGGGTCTATTGCCGGCGACGCTACAGGCAGTGGACGGCGGCATTCAACTACTGGGCGAGAATGTGCTGACAGCCAGCCCGGACCGTATCCGGCAACTGCGCGGCCAAAAGATGGCCATGGTTTTCCAGGAGCCGATGACGGCCCTCAATCCGACCATGACGTGCGGCGCGCAGGTCGACGAAATGCTGGCGCAGCATAGCCGCACCGGTGCAGGTGAGCGGCGCCAGCGGATTCTCGATATCTTCGACCACGTAAGGCTGCCGGAACCGGAGCGTATCTACGCATCTTATCCGCATCAGTTGTCGGGCGGACAGCGGCAGCGCATCGTGATCGCGATCGCGCTGATCCTGAAGCCGGCGTTGCTGATTTGCGACGAGCCCACCACAGCGCTCGACGTGACGACCCAGGCCGAAATTCTCAGGCTGATTCGCGAGTTGCAAGCCGAAAGCGGTACCGCCGTGTTGTTCATCACGCATGATTTTGGCGTGGTGGCGGAAATCGCCGACCGCGTCGTCGTATTGCGGTTGGGCGAGATGATCGAGCAGGGCACCAGGTTGCAGGTACTGCAGCAACCGCGCGAGCCCTATACCCGCATGTTGCTTGCCGCCGTCCCCTCGCTGGTGCCGCGCACGCGTCCCCCTGTGGAGAAAGCTTATCCGCTGCTCGAAGCCCACCGAATCAGCAAGACTTATGTGACGGGATCCTGGCCGGGCCGCAAGCGCACAGTGAAGGCGGCCAGTGATGTTTCACTGGCGGTGCTTCCGGGCGAAACGGTGGGTATTGTGGGCGAATCCGGGTCCGGGAAATCGACTGTCGCGCGTTGCATCGCACGCCTGATCGAGCCGACCGCCGGCGATATCTTCGCCGATGGCCGATCGGTTGCGAAGGCACGCGGCCGTGCGCTGTATCCGTTCCGGCGCTCGGTGCAGGTTGTATTCCAGGACCCCAACCGATCACTCAATCCGCGCCAGACGGTTGGTGCCTCGATCATCGAAGGGCCGCTGAACTTCGGCGTACCGTACAACGAAGCGTGGGCACGTGCTGAAGACCTGATGACACTGGTACGGCTCAAGCCCGAGGCGCTGCACCGTTATCCGAGCGAATTTTCGGGAGGCCAACGGCAACGGATCTCGATCGCGCGGGCGCTGGCGTGCGAGCCACAGGTGTTGATCGCCGACGAAGCGGTGTCTGCGCTCGACGTCTCGGTGCAGGCGCAAATCCTAGATTTGCTGGATGACATTCAGCGTCGGCTGCGGATCGGAATTCTGTTCATTACGCACGATTTGCGGGTGGCCAGCCAGATCTGCGATCGGGTGATCGTGATGCGGCGAGGCGAGGTCGTCGAGGAAGGGACGATTCGGGAGGTGTTCCTCGGGCCGCAGCACGAATACACGCAAGCGCTGCTGGCGGCGGCGCCTGGGCGCAACTTCGCATTCGGATCAGTCTGATGCGGCCCCAACCGCTTGGATTATCAGAACTTTCTGCCGTCACAGTGACGGCCGGATACCGCGGATATCTCTAAACAATATGGGCATGCCTACACCTAAACGAATAGTCGTCTGCGGCTTCCAGCACGAGACGAATACCTTCGCACCGACACAAGCGGACCTGCTCGCCTTCGAGTATGGCGGTGGCTGGCCGGGACTGGTGCGAGGCGATGCGTTGTTCGCCGCAATTGCCGGGACCAACATCCCCGCCGCCGGTTTTGTCGACGCGGCACAACGCGCCGGCCACACACTGCTGCCGACGTTGTGGTGCGCGGCCAGTCCATCTGCGCATGTCGCCGAGGCAGCCTTCGAGCAGATCGCAGGGGAGATCCTTGCCGGCATCGAGGCAGCGCTGCCGGTCGACGCGGTTTACCTGGACCTGCACGGTGCGATGGTCACAACCCATTTCGACGATGGCGAGGGCGAACTGCTTCGGCGGGTACGTGCCCTTGTCGGCGACGCGGTGCCCGTGGTCGCTAGCCTCGATCTGCACGCAAATGTTACGGCGCAGATGCTCGCCAGTGCAGACGCGCTGGTCGCATACCGTACCTACCCGCACGTCGACATGTCGCGCACTGGGCAGCGCGCATTTGGGTTACTGGAGAAACGCTGGTCAAGTGGTCGGCGTGCAGCGCTCGCAGTCCGCAGGCTGCCCTTCCTGATTCCGATCTGTTGGCAGTGCACCGATATGCAGCCGGCAGCGGGCCTCTATGCACTGCTTGCGGAGATCGAGGCGAAGGTAAGCGCTGACCTGTCGTTCGCGACCGGCTTCCCGGCGGCCGATTTCGCCGAATGCTCGCCAGTGATCTGGGCCTATGGGGAGGATTCAGCCTTAGCCGAAGCGGCAGTGGACATACTTGCGCGGGGCGCCAACGAAAGTGAAGCCGAGTTTGCCGGTACCCTGTATTCGCCCGACGATGCCGTTCGCTACGCGATCGAGCAAAACCGTACCGGCAGACGCCCAATTATCATCGCCGACGGTCAAGACAATCCGGGAGCCGGGGCGAACTCAGACACCACCGGCATGCTGCGTGCCCTGATCAGACAGGACGTACAGGGGGCGGCGATCGGGCTGATGGTCGATCCGCAAGCCGCCGAAGCGATCCATAGGCGGCGAGCCGGCGAAACGATCCGGCTGGCGCTGGGTGGGCATTCCGGCGTTGACGGTGACGCGCCTTATGAAGACGAGTTCCTGATTGAAGCGCTCTCGGACGGCAAGGTCGAGGCAACCGGCCCGTACTACGCCGGCTTTCGCCTTGACGTCGGACCGGCTGCCTGCTTGAGACGCGGCGGCGTCCGAATCGTAGTGGCCTCGTTCAAGGTGCAGATGGCTGACCAGGCGCTGTTTCGCCTCGTTGGTATCGAGCCAACCGAGCAAGCGATGCTGGTCGTTAAGAGCGCGGTACATTTCCGCGCCGACTTTGCGCCGATGGCGGCCGAGATTATCGTTTGCGCGGCGCCCGGCCCGATGCCCATGCGGCTTGAGCAACTGCCGTGGAGCAAGCTCCCGATTGGGATGCGTCTAGGCGCCAAGGGCCAGCCTTTCGAGCTTGGGCGGACGGCCGTGGCAGCGGCATGAGGTCGCCCGGCAGGCGACCTCAAAATAGTTTGAACCGCCTCAGCAAATCGGGATTCGCTAAAGCGTTGGAATCAGCGTGTATTTTCTTTGATCACCCGTTATATTTCGCCATCGGCGATCGACACACATGGACGACTATCTTGTATTTAATGCCGGAAACGTGGTTCTTCAATCTGGGATCACATTCAGAGACGCCAAGCTTGCCTATCAGACTTATGGAAGATTGAATGCCGACCGATCGAACGTCATTCTGTACATGACGTCATTTGCGGCGCATCACTATGACGTCGACTGGATGGTAGGTCCGGGCAAAGCGTTGGACACCGATAAGTACTTCGTCGTCATTCCTAACCTGTTCGGCAATGGACTGTCGTCCTCGCCCAGCAACGCAACCGAGCCGTTCAGCGGGAGCCGTTGGCCGAATCTTACGATCGCCGATAACGTCACGATACAGCATCAACTCCTGACACAGGAGCTCGGGATAGAAGTTCTGCAATTGGCTTGTGGCTGGTCGATGGGTGGGTTGCAGGCTTATCACTGGGCGGCGCTGTATCCGGACATGGTCAGACGGCTGGTTGTGCTTTGCGGCGCGGCCAAGACCTCGCCGCACAATCAGGTGTTCATTGAGGGCGTGCGCGCAACCCTGACGACGGACCCCGGTTTCCAGAACGGAACGTTCGTCCAGCGCCCAGAGCGAGGGCTGCGGGCCATGGGCCGCAACTATGCGGCCATGGCGATGTCGCAAACGTTCTATCGGGACGAGGTGTGGCGCCAGGCCGGCTTCTCTTCGCTCGAAGATTATCTGGTGATGTCGTGGGAAACGAACTTTCTGAAGCGCGACGGCAACAACCTGCTGGCTCATCTATGGGCCTGGCAGCACGCGAACATCGCTGCCAATTCCACATTCAAAGGCGATTTCCACGCGGCGCTACAAGCGATCAAGGCGAAAGCGCTGATCATGCCGAGCGAGACCGATCTGTACTTCCAGGTGGAGGACAACCGCCTTGAGGTCGCGCAAATGCGAAACGCCAGACTCCTTCCCATTCCATCAATCTGGGGCCATCGCGCTGGCTTGCCGTCAAGCAATCTGGATGATGCCACATTCATCTCGGCTGCAATAACCCGACATCTCGAGGACTATAGGGGCGGGAAAGCTTGAGCACCCCCGCCGCGCCGCGCGTCCGCGGTGCAGAGGCGGCCGCGTCAAGCAGACGCGGAGGACGATGGCTGGCGCTGGCACTACCGCCAGGACGGCCCACGCGTATTCGCTAGACGACGGCATGCCAACCGCTGTTGGCTCTCGGCCTGCGACGATCACTTGATGTACCTATTGCGCTGGCTAGGAACTGGACATCTGAGATCCAGTCGTGCACGCCGGCTGGATCGATTCGTGTCACTTTTCTTATGGAGTTAAAGCATGAGCACCCAGAGTATCAGTGCCGGCGCCCGAGCCCCGCTTGCGCTCTCGTTAAACAGCCGCTGGTGGCAATTGATGTGCGGCCTTGTATGTGCGATGGTCGCATCGAATCCTCAATATATCTGGACATTGCTGACACCTTCGTTAACTGCGAAGCTCGGGGTTTCGCTGCCGAGCTTGCAGGTCACTTTCTCCATCCTCATTGTCTGCCAGACGTTTCTTTCACCGTTCGAGGGCTATCTAATCGAGCGCTTTGGGCCGCGCTGGTTGCTGGCAGCGGGTGGCGCCATCACCGGACTGAGTTGGCTCCTGACGAGCCGCGCCGAGTCCCTGGTGTCGGTGTACCTATGCTATGGAGTTCTCGGAGGGATTGGCGTCGGGATTGTCGTGGTTGGCACGATTGGGCTGATGGCACGCTGGTTCCCTGATCGCCGCGGCTTTGCGATTGGCGTGGTGATGGCAGGCTTTGGCATGGGCGCGATGCTCACGACATTTCCGATCACCCTTAGCCTTAGCAAGTACGGCTACCAGCATACTCTGGTTGTCTTTGGTCTGATCCTGGGTACGATCGGCATACTTGCCGCGCTCGGCCTGAGGCTGCCGCCGGCCGGCTATATGGCTGACTGGCGACCATCGAATTCGGCCGTCGTGCCCGACACGCGGACCGGCAGCATGCTGCGCACCCCCGTGTTCTGGCTGATGTTTGTGATGATGTCGATGATGGCCACGTCGGGCCTGATGGTGACCTCGCAGATGGCGGTTTTTACACGGGATTTTGGCATGTCGGAGGTCACCGTTTTTGGTCTTGCGGCGCTGCCCCTTGCGCTAACGATTGATCGCGTGGCGAATGGCGTGACACGGCCGATGTTCGGGTGGATATCCGACCTGATCGGGCGGGAGAAGACGATGCTGTTCGCATTCGGGATGGAAGCGGTGGCGATGACCTTGTGGCTCATGCTCCGGCACGACCCGGTGATGTTTGTGGTGCTGTCAGGCCTCGTCTTCCTCGGCTGGGGAGAGATCTTTTCGCTGTTCCCTTCGACGCTCACGGATACTTTCGGCGGCAAACATGCGATAGTGAACTACGCGTGCCTATCATATGCGCAAGGCATCGGTGCAATCTTCGGGGGGCCGCTGGCTGCGCTGCTCCACCAGCAAACGGGCGGATGGGATGCGGTGTTCGGCACGGCTATCGCATTGGATAGCTGCGCGGCTGTGTTGGCGATCGCCGCACTCAAGCCGATGCGCCATGCGTGGTTTGCCCGCCAGTCCAGGCGGGCATAGTCAAACCGTCCTCGGCGGGCGACCGGCAAAGGTCGCAGTGAACGATGGAAGGCCGATTGAAAGCAATGGCGCCGGCACTGCTCTCGATCGGACCTTGGACGTATGGGGGCTCGAGACCTTTGTTATTTACCCGGCGGTCGCATTTCAGACGAACCGTAGCACAGCCGGTTGCCGGTCCACGCCTCAGTCAGCCATACGATATGCACGGCGACCTCCGCCGCGTCGGCAAGCCACACTCGCATCCACTAGTTGAAACTTGCGTTGTGCCAAACGATTGTCCTTTAACGCGAGGACAGCACGTGGCACCGAGCAGCTTGATCCTACCCCTGACGGTTCCTTACACCTGCGCTTGATCGTGCGCAGGGCTTGCGTTTCACTTTTGACTGGAATTCTCCACCAAAATCCTCTCGTTCGTTAGCGCCGCTTGTGACGACGGTGCCGAATAGCCGGGGCCCAAATATCGCGCGGGAGACGTGTGCGGAAGAGGGCCAAGGTCGCGCCCGGATACGGTGCAATTGGGACCTGTGCGAAGTGGGATGCACCGTCCACGCGCGTGTCCGCCCTCTTGTTGAGCATGGTGTCGTGTCCGTTGCAGTGCGCCACTGACCGGATTCTCGGATGCATGCGGGTATTCGCAGTGGCACGTTTTGTGCGAGTTAGAAGTGCATGCGAATTTCAATTGTTGCAAAATGCAAATGATCGAGAGTGCGACGACTTTATCCTTGAAGTTGCCGTCCTCCCGAGGTAATGCAGCTGAACTTCCGCAGTACTGTACTGATCGCGTTGGCAATGGGCGTGGGGTCATGCGCCGTGCACGCGATGAGCCAGGAAGCATTTTGTGTTCTTTCTTCTTATGGGGTTGAATCATGTTGGAGCGGTGGCTGCCTCGATGTGTGCTGGGCGTGCTGGTTGCGAGCGCTGTGACGATGGCGAACGCGCAGGATGCATCCAAGGTGTTGCGGATCGTGCCTCAAGCCGATCTGAAGATCCTCGATCCAATCTGGACTACGGCGTTTATCACGCGCGACCACGGCTATATGATCTACGA
>NZ_JBIUHC010000252.1:0-9364 GCF_044627735.1 Cupriavidus sp. CuC1
GCGGAAGCGGCGGCGCAAGCCGAGCTGCGGGCGCGCTTCCCGGGCCTGGGCGTGCCCGGCGGCCTGCCGGCGGATGTGCGCCTGCAGGCGTTGCCGGACGACCCCGCCGATGCACTGCGCAGCCGCTATGTGGAGGACAGCCATGAGTTTCGCCTCGCCCAGTCGCAGGAGACGCAAGCCCAGCGGCAGGCACGGCGCACCGACCTGGAGCGCAGGCCGGACCCCACCGTGGGCGTGTTCTTCACGGTGGAGCGCGGCGGCGCGGAGCGGATTGCCGGCGTGAGCATCAGCATGCCGCTTGGCTCCGCGCACCGGCGTTCGGCGGCGGTGGCGGCCGCGGCCGACGCGCAGGCTGCCGCCCGCAGCCGGGTGGCGGTGGAGCGCCGGATCGGCGCCGAGTTCGAGGTGCTGTACCGCGGCCTGGAAGGCAAGCGCGCCGCTGCCGTGGCGCAGGCCGAAGCGCTCGCGCTGCAGCGCAGCGCCGCGGCACGCACCGGCCGGGCCTACAAGGCGGGAGAAACCGGCCTGAGCGAACTGCTGATGGTCCGGCGTGCCTTGGCCGATACCACGCTGGCCGAACGCGTGGCCCTGGTCGACGCGCTGGAGGCCGACAGCCGGTTGCGGCTGGACCTGCACCGGATGTGGGACTTCGACGATTGAGCGGGCAACTGCCCGGGCGCGCTGCGCCCGGGCAGCCGGCGTCCGGCTAGCGGCTTGCGCGGCTGCGCGGCTTTGCCGCATGACCGGCATCGGCCGCTTCGCCAGCGGTCTGCGCGCTTGCCAGCAGGCCGCGCAGGAATAACATCAGCATCCGGCCGGTCGGGTCGGCGATGGTCGTGCCCCGCTGCAGCGCGAGGCCATGGGCGAGCGCCATGAAACCCGCGGCCAGCTCTTCCGGCTGGGCCGGCGGCACGCGGCCCAGATGGCGGAACAGGCGTTCGATCAGGCGGCCGAGCTCGCCGCGGTGCGTCTCCCAGACCGTGCGGTAAGCGCCGGCAAACGACGGGCTGCGATTGGCGTGCATCTGCAACTCGATCGAGAGCATGGCCCAGTCGGCATCCGCATTGAGCGCCGCCGCCCAGGCATCCAGGCCCGCGAGCACCGCTGCGCCGGCGTGCTCCGCCGTGTCGAACACCGCCGCGAGCTGCTTCGCCTCGGCCTCCATATGGCCGCGCAGCAGATCCAGCAGCAGCGCCTCCTTGTCCGGGAAGTTCGAATAGAACGCCCCCTGCGAATAACCCGCTTCCTCCGCGATATCCCGGATCGACGTACCGCCGAAGCCACGCTGCACGAACAGGCCGCGCGCAGCCTCAAGCAGGCGCTCGCGGGTTTGCGCCTGGCTTTGCTCGCGGCTCAAGCGCTTGCGCGGGGTGGGTTGCTTCATGGGCGTGGCGTCGGGCGAGGCGTTGGGCATGGTGAGAGAGCTTGCCGTATCGATTGCATTTGGGATTTCAACTGCTATCATAACGGAGATCAATTGATATCTGGATTTCTTATGAACTTCAAGGTGAGGGCCCAGCCATGAACTTGCAAACCGCTTTCGTGACCGGCGCCACCGGCCTGCTCGGCAACAATCTTGTGCGCGAACTGCTGGGCCTCGGCGTCGCGGTCAAGGCGCTGGTGCGTTCGGTGGAAAAAGCCAGGCAGCAATTCGGCGACCTCACGGGCGTCGAATTCGTGATTGGCGACATGGCCGATGTCCAGGCGTTTGCCCCGTCCTTGCATGGCTGCGATGTGGTGTTCCATACCGCGGCGTTCTTTCGCGACAACTACAAGGGGGGCAGCCATTGGGAAATGCTCACGCGCATCAATGTTGACGGCACGGCCGCCCTGATCGGGCAAGCCCATGCGGCGGGCGTGCGCCGCTTCGTGCAGACCTCGTCCATCGCCGTGCTCAACGGTGCGCCGGGTTCGTTGATCGATGAAACACACGTGCGCGATCCCGCCGACGCCGATGACTACTATCGCAGCAAGATCCTGGGCGACCGCGCCGTCCTGGCTTTCCTCGCGAATGCCCCCGAGATGCATGCCACGTTCGTGCTGCCCGGCTGGATGTGGGGGCCGGGCGACATCGGGCCGACGTCAGCCGGGCAAGTCGCGCTCGACACGGCGCTGTCCCGATTGCCGGGCCTGGTTCCCGGGAGCTTTTCCGTGGTCGACGCCCGCGATGTGGCGCAGGCCCATATCGCCGCGGCGCTGCGCGGGCGGCGTGGCGAGCGCTATCTCGCGGCGGGCCGGCATATGACCATGCGCGAGCTGATCCCGCTGATCGGACACACCGCCGGGGTGGCAACCCCCAAGCGCGCGCTGCCCGTGCCGTTGTTGTTTGCGCTGGCCTGCGTGCAGGAGCTCTACGCCCGGGTCAGCGGCAAGCCCATCCTGCTTAGCCTTGCCACCGTGCGCCTGATGGTGAAGGAAGCGGACCGGACCCGCTTTTGCCATGCCAAAAGCGAGGAAGAGCTGGGCCTGCGCTTCAGGCCAGTGGATCACACCGTGCGCGATGTCATTGCCTGGTATCGGGCGCATGGGTGGTTGCCGGGCTCGGCGTGAGCGCTGGGGGCGCGAGCTGGATGTTATTGCCGCGCCGCCGGGCGCAGGAACAGGCCGGGGTCATGCCGATTTTGCATAAGCTCCCGCCGTGCCTTGTGGAAGAATGGACGCATTCCTTCCGTGCGTACCCCTACTGCAACCCAGGCCCTGGCGCCCGCCAGCCTTACCCTACCCACCATGAACGACGAAATCGTCTACCTCAACGGCGAGCTCACGCCTTTGTCAGAAGCCCGCGTCCCGGTACTGGATCGCGGCTTTATCTTTGGCGATGGCGTGTACGAAGTCGTTCCCATCTATGCCGGCAAGCCGTTTCGCCTGCAGCAGCACTTGGCGCGCCTGGCGCGCAGCCAGGACACCATCGGCATCCCCAACCCGCACACCGACGCGCAGTGGACGGCGCTGATCGACCGCGTGGTGCAGGCCAACGGACTCGCCGACCAGATGGTGTACATCCAGGTCACGCGCGGCGTGGCCCGGCGCACGCATGCCTTCCCGAAGACGGTGACGCCGACCGTGCTCATCATGACCAACCCGATGTCGCTGCCCTCCGCGGCCATGCGCGAGAAGGGCGTGGCCTGCGTGACGGCCGAGGACAAGCGCTGGCTGCACTGCCAGGTGAAATCCACCTCGCTGCTGGGCAATGTGCTGGCGGCGCAGAACGCGGTGGAGAACGACGCCACCGAGACCATCCAGTTCCGCGATGGCATGTTGACCGAGGCTTCCGCGTCCAATGTGTGGGTGGTCAGCAAGGGCCGGGTTTCGGCGCCGCCGAAGGACAACCTGATCCTGGAAGGGATCCGCTACGGCTGGATGGAGGAGCTGTGCGCGGCGCTGGATATCTCGCTGGAAGCGCGCCGCATTTCGCAGGACGAGGTGATGGGCGCGGACGAGGTGTTGCTGACCTCGGCCAGCAAGGAGATCCTACCGGTGGTCACCATCGACGGCAAGACCATCGGCGATGGCGCGCCCGGTCCCGTGTTCAAGAAGTTGTACGCGGCCTATCAGGCTGCCAAGGCGGCCGCGTGATCAACGCCCAAGCGCCCGGCGCTGCGCCGAGCGTGCGCAGGTAGGCCCACGGGTGGATCCAGCGCTCGTGCGCGTCGCTGAACACGAAGAAGGCGACCACGGATGCGGCGAAGGACTCCTCGTCGCATAACGGGAGATGAAAGGCACCACGGCTCGCTTCGCATCGCGCGTGGGTGATTTCCGCCTGGGGGCGGAAATCACGGCTACCACAATTGGTTGCCGCCGGTTTGCTCCCCTCTCCCATTTCATGGGAGAGGGGAGCAAACCGGCGGCAGATCGACGCCCAGGAGTTCAACGAACCAGCAAGCGCTAGCGCAGCAGGTAAGGAATCTCCACCCTGACTGCCCCCGTTCGGACAATCCTTCTCGCAAGGCATGCAGTACCAGCATTCATCGAACTGCATATAGGCCTTGCCCTTGGTCAGGTCGATCGCAAGCAGGTCCATCGGGCAGACGTCCGTGCCGCAGGGCACGAATGATTCCGTCTATGCAACCGAGGATTTCGCCACGCGCGCCATGGCGGCCACGCGTTTATGCATAGTTGAAATTCGTCGTTCGGCGGACCGTGCGGCTGCGTTATGGTGAGGAACTTGCAAGCGGCCGCCGTGAACAATGGCGAGGGCGGCCTTCAATCCAAAGGAGGTTTCCCCCATGGCTACACCGCTGAACGTGGTTGCCGTCAACGGCAGCGCACAGCAGCCTTCGCGCACGCTGGCGCTGGTGCAGGCGTTGCTTGACGAACTGTCAGGCAGGTTGCTGTTGCAGACCCGGATCGTCAACCTCGGCGATATCGCCCGCCCGCTAGGCGCGGCGCTGTCGCGCGCCGAACTGCCCGCGGAGATTGAAGGCGAGATCGCCGCGATCGAGTCCGCCGATCTGCTGGTGGTGGCGGCGCCGGTCTACCGCGGGTCCTATCCCGGCCATTTCAAGCATCTCTTCGACCTGGTCGGGCAGGACGCGCTGATCGACAAGCCGGTGCTGCTGGCGGCAACCGGCGGCAGCGACCGGCACGCGCTGGTGCTGGAGCATCAGCTGCGGCCCCTGTTCGGCTTCCTGCAGGCGCTGACGCTGCCGATCGGCGTGTATGGCAGCCCGGGAGACTTCCAGAACTACCAGGTCAGCAGCGCGGCGCTGGCCGAGCGCATCCGGCTGGCAGCGGACCGCGCGGCGCCGTTGTTCGGCGCGAGCCGGTTGCCGCTGCAGCGCGCTGCCTGACGACAGGCGGCCATAGGCTATAGCTCGTTTCCACAAGATTCCCTTCCGGCCCTGCGGTCCTGCTGGGCTGGCATGATCCGCGCTAGACAGAAATGCGCCCGCGTTGCATGCTCTGCGAACGCGGACATTCAACCTGTCGAGAGGAATCGCATATGGAACAACGAGCACCCAATCAGATCCCCGCCACCCTGATCCCCGGCGACGGCATCGGCCCGGAAGTGGTGCAAGCCACCGTCAAGGTGCTGGACGCGCTGGGCGCGCCGTTTTCCTGGGACGTACAGCAGGCTGGCATGGCGGGCATCGACCAGGGCGGCGATCCGCTGCCGGAGGCCACCCTCGAGAGCATCCGCCGCACCGGCCTGGCGCTCAAGGGCCCGCTGACCACGCCGGTGGGCGGCGGCTTCCGCTCGGTCAACGTGCGGCTGCGCGAAGCCTTCAACCTCTTCGCCAACGTACGGCCCGCGCGCACGCTGGTGCCGGGCCGCTTCGAGGATATCGACCTGGTGCTGGTGCGCGAGAACGTGGGCGGCTTCTACGTGGCGCACGACTACTACATCGCTGTGGGCGATGACCCGCACGCGGTGGCCGTGTCCACCGGCACGAATACGCGCGACGCCTGCCGGCGCATTGCCCGCTTTGCGTTTGAGTACGCGGTCAAGAACCAGCGCAAGAAGATCACCGTGGTGCACAAGGCCAATATCCTGAAGGCGCTGACCGGCATCTTCCTGGAAGCGGCGCGCGAGGTGGCGCAGGACTATGCGGGCCGCGTGGAGATGGACGATCGCATCGTCGATGCCTGCGCCATGCAGCTCGTGCTCAATCCCTGGCAGTTCGACATGCTGCTTTGTACCAACCTGTTCGGCGACATCCTGTCCGACCAGATCGCCGGCCTGGTAGGCGGGCTGGGCATGGCGCCGGGCGCCAATATCGGCGAGACCGCCGCCATCTTCGAGGCGGTGCACGGCTCGGCGCCGGATATCGCCGGCAAGGGCATCGCCAACCCGATCTCGCTGATGCTGGCGGCCGGCCTGATGCTCGAGCATGTGGGCCGCCAGGACCTGGCGGCGCGGCTGCGCCAGGCGATCGACCTGGCGCTCAACCAGGACCACGTGAAGACCGGCGACCTCAAAGGCTCGGCTTCGACCCTGCAGTTTGCCGAGGCGGTGATCAAGCGGCTGGGGTAACCGCGCGGCGAGCGTCCCGGCCACGCGCCGGGCAACGTACTGCTACCCCTGCCATCCCTGCCATCCCCCGCAGCGGCAGGGCAGGCCGATGTGTCGTCCCACGTGTTCGGCGGGGCGCGCCATGAGACGTTGAACGAGACCAACCGCGAGGAAGTGGTCGCGGTGTTCATCGCGTGGATCGCGTGGATCGAGCGGGTGGTGTCCAGTCAGCTGATCCGCTGATCCGCTGATCCGCTGATCCGCTGATGACGCTAGGCTAGCAGCCGCGCCTCGGTCAGCGCCTGCAACTCGCCAAGGGTGATGCCCTCGGCCATGGCCTCCACCAGCAAGCCGTCGGGCGTGACGCGCATCACCGCCAGGTCGGTATAGATGCGGCTGACCACGCCGCGCGCCGTCAAAGGCAGCGTGCAGCGGTGCAACAGGCGCGGGCGAGCGTCGCGCGTTGTGTGCTCCATCAGCACCCAGACCTCGCGCGCGCCGAAGGCCAGCTCCATGGCGCCGCCCACCGCGGGCGGCGTGTTCGGGTCGCCGCGGCTCCAGTTGGCCAGGTCGCCGTTCTCCGCCACTTCGTAGGCGCCAAGGATGGCGAGGTCCAGGTGGCCGCCGCGCATCATCGCGAAGCTCAGCGCGGAATCGAAGATGGCCGCGCCGGGCTGCAGCGTCACCGGCTGCTTGCTGGCATTGATCAAGTCCGGGTTCTCCTGTCCCAGTGGCGGGCGTGGCCCGAGATGCAGGATGCCGTTTTCGCTATGCAGGAAGACCTCGCGCTCCCGCGGGATCATGTCGCCGACCAGCGTCGGCAGGCCGATGCCCAGGTTGACGTAGGCGCCTGGCCGGATGTCCTGCGCCGCGCGCCGGGCAATCTGCTCCCTGTCCCATCGCTTCATGACTGGCTCCCTGCTTGCTGGCTGTTGGCTTTGGCGGTGACGACGCGGTGGACAAAGATGCCGGGCGTCACGATATGTTCGGGGTTCATCGCGCCGGCCTCGACCATGGCATCCACCTCGGCCACCACCACGCGCGCCGCCGTGGCCATGATGGGGTTGAAGTTGCGGCCTGCCAGGTGATAGTCCAGGTTGCCCAGGCGGTCCGCGTGACGTCCGCGAATCAGCGCAAAATCCGCATGCAGCGGCAGCTCCAGCACGTGCAGTACGCCGTTGATCTCGCGCGTGTCCTTGCCTTCGGCAAGGATCGTCCCGGCCGTGATGGGGCAGTAGAACCCGCCCAGCCCGGCCCCGGCGCAGCGGATGCGTTCCACCAGCGTGCCTTGCGCCACCAGTTCCAGCTCGACCTCGCCGCGCCGGTAGGCGTCGCGGAACACCGTGGCGCCCGCCGTCAGCGGATAGGAGCACACCAGCTTGCGCATGCGCCCGGCTTCGATCAGGCTCGCCACGCCTTCGCCGTCGTAGCCCGCGTTGTTGGAGATCACGGTGAGATCCCGCGCGCCATGCGCCAGCACCGCGGCGATCAGGCCGTCGGGCAGGCCTGCGCTGCCGAAGCCGCCCACCATCACGGTGGCCCCGTCGCACAGGTCGGCGATGGCCTCGCCGCAGCTTGCTATCCGTTTGTTGACCAATCCCATGCCAGACTAGCTCCCGATGCGTGCCGCGGCGTCGCCGCTAGGCCATGCATCATGCGGCGTAGGGTTCGATAGGTTCAAGTGCGAAAAGCTTAATTGTTGATAAGCTGTGCTTATATTGAACGCCGAGCATCCCGATGAACCTCGAACTCCGACACTACCGATACTTCACCGCGCTGGCCGAGGAGCTGCACTTTGGCCGCGCGGCGGAGCGCCTGGGCATTTCGCAGCCGGCGCTGAGCCAGCAGTTCAGGTGGATCGAGCAGGAGGCGGGCGCGCCGCTGCTCTCGCGCAGCAAGCGCCGGATTGCGCTGACGGAGGTCGGCGCTGTCTTCTACGAGGAGGCGATGAGCGTGCTGCGCCAAGTGCAGCACGCGGGGCTGGTCACGGCAAGCGCCAGCCGGGGTGATCTCGGCAGCGCTGCCATCGGGTATGTGGCGTCGGCCGCGCTGTCGGGCTTGCTGCCAAGGCTCATCTATGGTTTTCGCCAGGATCATCCGGCCGTGCGGCTCGCCATGCGCGAGATGGACATGCCGGCACAGCTCGATGCGGTGGCACGCGGCGAACTCGATATCGGCTTTCTCCGGCCACCGCTGCGGTCCTTGCCTGAAGGGCTGGCCTTGTTCGACATCGCGTCCGAAGCCGTCGTGGTGGCCTTGCACGCCACCCATGCGCTGGCTGGCCGCGCACGCGTCGACGTGGCCATGCTGCGCGACGAGACCTTTATCTGCACGCATACCGAGCACGGTACCGGCTTCTACGCCATCACGCTCGCCATTTGCGGCAATGCCGGCTTCCAGCCGCGCGTGGAGGCCTTGTCGACCCAGATGGCCACCATCATCAGCATGGTGGCGGCCGGGTTTGGCGTGGCGCTGATCCCTGCCTCGATGCGCGCGTTCGCGCCGCCCGACGTAGTATTCAAGCCGCTGGCCCGCAACGACGTGGCGTCGCAACTGGCCGTGGTCCATCGCAAGAACGAGCGCTCGCCCACGGTGCTGCGGCTGATCGAGCGTTGCCGCGAGGGGAAGGGGAAAGAGCGGCAGCCAAAGTGAATCGTGCGGTAAGCCTTATGCCTTATGCCTGTCCGTATCTGCCGCGCCACCCACCGCCACCGCTTACTTCTTGAAGCGAGTCGCTTCCGCTTGTGTGACAGAGCCCGCTTCGGCTCCGTTGAGATCTACCCGCGCGGCCCCTTCGGTGAGACATGCCTTGTAGCGGGTGCCGCGGCACCAGGTCTTGATGGCTTCGCGCAACTCCGCCTCTTGCAAGCCCAGCTCGCTAGCGTAGCCAAGCAGGTCGTCAAAGATGCCGACTTTCAACGCTCTCTTCGGCGCAGGGTTCTTGGGGAAGGCGAGGGGGAAGCGCTTCTGAAGCCGCCCGATGTTCCGTACAACAGGATCCACCGGTTTCGACTGGGCCGCCTGCGCGGATGGGCGGGGGCGTGAAGGCTTGACCGCCGGCTTAGGTTTGGCCTGTTGCGCCAACTGCGCTTTCAGGGCAGCAAGTTGTTCGAATCCCATAGTGTTCTGTTGTGAAGAGGTGAGGAGTAAACGCGAATTTTAGCGGAAGCTGGTCAGCCCCGAGGTTTGATGCTCGATTGTGCGTCGAGAGGCGCTTTCGCCGTGCCGTCGAAATTTTCCAGAAAAGACTTGCCAGCGCCGTGCCGACAGCATAGTATTCGCCCCCTTCCGCAGTACAACGCTTAACTGCAAGGCAGATTGGCGAAGGTTGCGGGGGGTTAGCTGGAAAGGTGAGAAAAGCACATAGCGAATCTGGCCCGAGCAAGAAAAGATTAAAAAAGTATTGATGAA
>NZ_JBIUHC010000253.1:0-9203 GCF_044627735.1 Cupriavidus sp. CuC1
CCACCGCCAACAAGCTCTACGGCCTGGTGCGCAAGGGCAGCATGGGCACGCCCACCGAGGTGCTGGCGCAGTTCTGGCAGGACCTGCGCGACAAGATGCACGTGACCATCGCGCACCCCGAGCTGCCGGACGCGCTCAAGGCGATCGCCGCCAATGCCGTGCAGTCGATCTGGCAGGCCGCCAACGAGGCCGCCGCCGGCGAACTGGCCGCGCTGCGGGCCGAAGCGCGGTTGCAGGCGAGCGAGGCGGAGGCGCAGCGCGACCAGGCGCGGGCCGCAGTGGTAGTGGCCGAGCAGGAGACCGCCGCCGTGCAGGCCGGGCTCGACGCCGTCCAGCGCGCGCGCGTGGCGCTACAGGGGGAGCTGGAGGCCGAGCGCCAGGCTCACGCGGCCGCGCAGGCGCGTCATGACGAGGGCAAGCGCCAGGTCGAGGCGCTCGAGCGGCAGTTGCTGGAGCTGCGTACCCAGTTCTCGACGGAGCTGGAACACACCCGCGAGCAGGTGGCTGTCGCGCAGGAGCGGGCCAGCGCCACCGAGCGCCGCGCGCTGCGCGAGATCGACCAGGAGCGCACATTGCGCCAGAAGGCCGAGCAGGCGCTCGCGGAATTGCGCGCTGAGCTGGCAGTCGTGCAGGCGAGGGCGCAAGACACCGCCGTCGCCGGTGCAGAGGCACGGGCCCGGCAGCAGGCCGAGCGCGACACGCTCAGCCTGCAACTGGCGCAGGCGCAACAGGCGCTCGAGCGAGGGCAGGCGGCCCAAGACGAGCTGCGGGCGCAACTGGAAACGGCAGTACGGCGTGCCGAGCGGGCCGATGCGCAAGCCACCGCGACGCGCCGCCTGGTAGGTGCCAAGCGCCGGGTGCCGGTGACGCGCACCAAGTTCAAGCCCGGGCCGGCCTGAAGGCGTGGGCGGGGGCAGGGTTTGTCCACCGCGCCATGGGATAAGCCTGTGGACAAGCCGCGCGGGGGCAGACAGCCGACGGCCTCTCCGGATTTGATTAAAATTTAAGCAAAAGAGAGCGGCCACATCCTCCCGCCGGCAATGATTCCCACCGCAGCCATCACCTGGAGCAACCCTGAAATCCAACGCTCCCACCAGAAGGCACAACGCCGGATCCGGCGCTGCCCCAAATTTCTTCACCTACACCATGTCAATCGAAATCGAGCGCGCGCAAGCGATTACCTGGATCCGCATCCAGATGGCCCAGCATGGGCTGAGCCTGGCTGACTTGCAGGCCGCCGGCTGCTTTGCCGAGCCGCCGCCGACCCCAACGCCAGGAGCGGTGCGCTACCGCAATGCGCACGGGCAGGGCTGGGACGGCCGCGGCGCCATGCCGGACTGGCTGCAGCGGGCGATCCACGCCGGGCAGACAGTGGAACATTTCCGGGTAACCGCTACGAAGCAATAGCTGACCACTGCCGCAGAGCTAGAAACCGGAAGGGCCCCGGGGCGGAAGCTTCGCCGGCAGCATGCACTGCTGGAATCGTGCGAGGTTCTAATAGGGGCTGCGGAGGCCCAGGTGCCGCAGCATCTGCCGCGGGAAGCCATGACGTCGATTGTTTTGTGCCGGTAACCCGCTGAAAGTTACCCCGGCTTTGCACGGATGATCAGCTTGGCCTCAGCAAGGCAAGTGCGGGATCTATTGGCCACCGTGACGGGTCCGGGATGCTTGAGATGCCGGACTGATGCAGCCTGGCCAAAATCAACGGCTGTAGAGATGAGAAAATGAATCGAAGGCACTTCATATTGAACAGTCAGTGCAAAGCGGGGCGAGGAATGCAGCGCGTGGACGCGGCGAACTAAGCCCCGGCCTGGTGCTCAAGGATCCCTATGTCCTCGATTTCCTGGGCTTGCGGGATCGCTATCTGGAGCGGGACCTCGAGGACGCCATCCTGCGCGAGCTGGAGCATTTTCTGTTGGCGGCCTCAAATCTGAAGTGCAACACCTTGCTTCGGGTAAGGTGCTCAGATGCAAAGCAGAACTTCGTACCAACAACTTCAGCCTGAGGAGCGCATGACGATTGCGAGCATGAGCCAGAGCGGTTCGAGTGTGCGGGCCATGGCCCGCACACTCGGGCGCTCGGCGGGCACCGTCAGCCGTGAACTGAGGCGAAACAGCTGTGCGCTGCGTGGCTACGCGAGCCTGCCGGCGCAGGCCATGAGGCAGGCGCGGCGGGTTCAGGCGCGCCCGGTAGCGAAGCTCGATCCGCAACACGCTCGGTGGGGCGCGGTGCTGACTTTGTTGGATTGGAAGTGGTCGCCGCAACAGATCGCCGGTATCCTTAAGCGAGTGTGGCCCGAGGACCCCAGCATGCATGTATCTCACGAGACGATCTACACGGCCATTTACGCGCAGCCCAGGGGCGAGTTGCGCCGCCAGCTCATCGCCTGCCTGCGCCATGGCCGCAGCACACGCATGCCACGCAAGCGCGGGGTTGATCGACGCGGGCAGATTCCTGAGATGGTCAGCATCCATGTGCGCCCGCCCGAGGTCGAGGACCGCGTCATGCCGGGTCACTGGGAGGGTGACTTCATCAAGGGCGCGGGCAACAAGTCTTCGGTGGGCGTGCTGGTCGAACGCAGCAGTCGTCTGGTGCTGTTGGCCAAGATGGATGACGCTACTGCGGCCTCGGCGCTGGCCGGCTTTTCTGCCAAGCTCAATTCGATTGCTGAGCCGCTGCGCCAGAGCCTGACGTACGACCAGGGAAAGGAGATGACGCGCCACAGTGAGCTCAGCGCCAACACTGGCGTCAAGGTGTACTTCTGCGATCCGCACAGCCCCTGGCAGCGCGGCACTTGTGAGAACACCAACGGGCTGCTGCGCCAGTACCTGCCCAAGGGCACCGACTTGTCCGTGCACACACAAGAAGAACTCGACGCAATTGCCGACAGCTTGAACAAGCGACCTCGTGCTACGCACGCGTTCCACTCCCCACTGGAGGTGTTCGCTCGTATGCTCAAACAAGTTTCTCACCCCCCAACTTCAATTCACTGACGCGGGTGTTGCACTTGGGACTTGAAACCGCCGTTGGAACTGGGAGCAGGCTTCACCTTTGTTGCTCGCCAGAAGCGGCTGCAGATTGACAACGACGATTTCTATATTGACCTGTTGTTCTACAAGCGTCGCCTCAAACGCCTGGTGGCGATCGAGCTGAAGCTGGGCGAGTTCAAGGCCGCCGACAAAGGGCAGATGGAACTCTACCTGCGCTGGCTCGCCAAGCACGAGCAGGAGCCCCGGGGAGGCGCCGCCGCTAGGCATCATCCTCTGCACTGGCAAGTAGCGCGAGCACATCGAGTTGTTAGAGCTGGACCAGACTGGCATTCATGTCGCTGAATATTTGACCGAACTGCCGCCCCGGCAACTGCTAGAGCAGAAGCTCCATGAGGCCGTTGCTTTGTCGAAGGCTCGGCTCGAGAATCGCGCCGACGACACAGGCGGCGAGCCGGAATCTGAGCCTCTCCGGAGGCGGAATTCATAAAATCGATCCGGATTAGGTTGAGGTACGGCAAGCTACAACGACCAAGCACGTGCAAGAGCGCTTCGCGAAACCTCAACTACAGAATCCTCACGGCGACTGTGTAAGCAAATAAATGTGAGTACACAGTCGAGTTTCGCTTGATCCGCAACGACTAGTCCGTGCTCCTGTTGCTCACGCATGGCAATCGAGTCACGCATGAGTGACAACCCGATACCGGACTTAACCAAATCAATCATTGACGCCTCCTGATCGACCATGGCGACCCGCGTAGGCTCTATGCCGGTAATGGAGCCCAGGCCGAAGACCGATGCGAGCAAGCGATGATGGACTGATTGTGGCGGCGTCTTCAGCCACGGAAGGCCAGCTAGTCCGCGCCAGTCCTGGCCATGTATCTTGGCTGCCCAGTTACGCGGTCCTACAACGAGATAGGAAAACTGCAACAAGGGTTGCTGCCAGACATGGCTACAGCTAGTCGTTTTTTGGATTTCACTCGGGCTGGTCAAGTGGAATCCCACATCCAGGTCGCCGCGTTCGACTTGATCAAGTACCGACCCACTTATTCCATGCCTGAGCTCCACGGCCACGTGTGGCGCTGCTTCAGCAAAATGACGGAGAAAGCTACCGAGCCGGATGAACTCCGGATCCAGGATGGTGCCGATGCGGAGGGACCCGCGTAGAGAATTGTTGAGCCGTTGCGTCGCGTGATTCAACTCAGCCAAGCTCGAGAGAACACGCTCTACCTGGGGCAGCAGCGCCAAACCGTCAAGGGTCAGCTCCAGACCGTGAGCCTTGCGCGCAAATAGCCGAAGGCCCGTCTGCTCTGCCATCGCCTTGAGCTGAAGGCTAACAGCAGGCTGAGACAGGTGTAGCTGCTGTGCGGCGCGGGACACACTTCCGCTTCGCGCGACCGCCGCGAAAGCCCGAAGCATCTGAAGGTCCGATAGAGGGCGCATATTTGCAGAAATTATATCTCACTTCATTAGAAATCATTGGCCTTTGCTGCATCTGACGGCGACACTTCGAGCACGGACACGCCGAGCAGAACAGCGGAAGAATACCGCAGCAGCTTTCGGATTGCTTGTTGTTCATTGGTCCGGTTGCACCATATTGCCCGCCGGGGTGGCGAAAATGTGGCCCATTAGCCTCAAAGCAATATGAGGAGATATAAGGATGAGCGAACTTACATTTGACTACATCGTCATCGGAGGAGGTACTGCCGGGGCCCTGATGGCGAACCGCCTGAGTGCAGATGCTCAAAAACGCGTACTACTTATTGAGGCAGGAACAAAGGATAACTATCCGTGGATTCACATTCCCGTTGGCTATCTCTATTGCATCGGTAATCCCCGCACCGATTGGCGGTTCCAGACCGAACCCGACGCCGGGCTGAACGGACGCACCTTGCGTTATCCGCGTGGCAAAACTCTGGGCGGTTGCTCCAGCATCAATGGGATGATCTACATGCGCGGTCAATCCCGAGACTACGACCAATGGGCTGCGTTAACCTCTGACGACGCATGGAAATGGGAGCACGTCCTCCCTGCGTTCAAAAAGCACGAGGATCACTTTGCAGGCCGCAGCGAAATGCATGGAGCTGGCGGGGAGTGGCGCGTTGAAAAGCAACGCCTGCGTTGGGATATTCTCGACGCCTTTGCAGATGCAGCCCAACAGGCAGGGATCCCACATAGCAGCGACTTCAATGGCGGCAACAATGAGGGGGTCGGCTACTTCCAGGTGAACCAGAAGAACGGCTGGCGCTGGAACACGGCAAAAGCCTTCTTGAGGCCAGCATGCTCAGCTCGGAAGAATCTTGTCCAATGGACGAGTTCTCAAGCAACCAAGCTAGAGTTCAAACACGAGGCAAACGGAACACAGCGGTGTATCGGTGTGACTGTCGCTAGAGGCCAAGAGCTGGTGAAGGTGTGGGCGAATAGTGAGGTCGTTCTCTGCGCCGGAAGCATCGGATCACCTCATCTCTTGCAGCTATCAGGTATCGGCGAGCCCGGCCTGCTGCAGAAGCATGGAATCCGAGTCTTGGTCGATCTTCCCGGGGTTGGTGAAAACCTGCAAGACCACCTGCAAATCCGAACCGTTTATAAAATCGAAGGCGCCAAGACGCTAAATCGTCTGACTTCCAGTCTTTGGGGCAAAGCGAAGATCGGGCTGGAATATGTGGCGCGGCGTAGTGGCCCCATGAGTATGGCACCTTCACAGCTAGGCGTATTCACCACGAGCTCGCCAGACCAAATTTGGCCCAACATTCAATTCCACGTACAGCCGCTCTCTCTGGAAGCATTCGGTGAACCGCTGCATGAGTTCCCCGCGTTCACAGCAAGCGTTTGCAATCTCAATCCTACAAGTCGGGGAACTGTGAAGCTCAAGAGCCCCGACTTCAAGGTGGCACCGGCGATTTCGCCAAACTATCTCGCGACAGAGACGGACAGGAAGGTCGCAGCTGACTCCATCAGGGTTGCAAGGAACATCGCCTCTCAGGACGCACTGCGGCGGTACTCCCCTCTAGAGTGGAAACCTGGAATCCAATTCCAGACGGACGACGACCTCGCCCGCCTGGCCGGCGACATAGCAACGACGATCTTCCATCCCGTCGGAACGACTAAGATGGGCGATGACAAGGACCGGATGGCGGTTCTCGATTCACGGATGCGAGTCCGCGGAGTGGAAGGCCTAAGAGTAGTGGATGCTGGCGCAATGCCAACTATCACAAGCGGCAATACGAATAGCCCAACTTTGATGATGGCGGAAAGAGCTGCTGGATGGATTCGTGATGCAGGCTAGCGTCTAAAAAGGTTGCCCCGTTGTTGATTTGCATCCGAACCTGACCCAGGCAAGGCTGGTTTTTGCATCGAATGTTGACACACGTATAGAACACTGTCCTGCTCGGGAACGGGCGGGAGTTCGGAGTGATCGACGTGGCCATACTAAGAGCGGCTCTTAATCATTTCAAGGATTAATGGGCTCATCAAATCGCCAACTTACCAAACACGACATGGGACACGCAAGCTGACATGGAACCCACTCGTATCACCCCCACGGATCCTATCGTTGATCTGGACGCGGTCGCATTGTCGCGAGCCATTCATGCGCGCGAGGTTTCGTGCGTTGAAGTGGTCGATGCGTTTCTCGGCCAGATTGACCGACACAACCCACGCGTAAATGCCATCGTCGCGCCGGCGGACCGCGACGCCTTGCGCTTCCAAGCGGCCGAGCGCGACTCGGAAATGGCGCGCGGCGTCAGCCGCGGCCCGCTGCATGGCTTCCCGCAGGCGCCCAAGGACGTTATGCCGGCCGCCGGCATGGTGACCACAAAGGGTTCGCCGATCTTCGCAGGCCAGGTTAGCCAGACGGACGCGGTAATTTTCGAGCGCATGCGGGCCGGGGGCGCACTCTTTGTCGGGCGCACCAACTCGCCCGAGTTTGGCCTCGGCGGCCATACCTACAATCCGGTCTATGGAACCACACGGAACGCCTTCGACCCGGCACGCTCGGCCGGCGGCAGCAGCGGCGGCGCGGCTGTCGCGGTGGCACTGCACATGCTGCCAGTTGCCGACGGCTCCGACATGATGGGCTCGCTGCGCACGCCTGCCGCATTCAACCATGTCTTCGGCTTGCGCACCTCGTTTGGCAGTGTGCCGCACGGGCCGACGGAGGAAGTGTTTTTCAACCAGTTCAGCGTCGCGGGACCGATGGCTCGCAACGTGCCGGATCTCGCGCTGCTCCTGTCGGTGCAAGCCGGCTTCGATGCACGCCTGCCCCTGACACACCGCGCAGAGGCCCCCGGAACTTTCGCTTTGCCGCCGGAGCGCGACTGGACCGGCGTGCGCATTGGCTGGCTGGGCGACCTTGGTGGTCATTTGCCGGTCGAAGCCAGTCTGCTCGACACCTGCGTTCGCGCACTAGAGCACCTGCGCTCGATCGGATGCACGGTCGACGCCGCGGTGGCCGAGTTTGACCTGGAAAGACTGTGGCAGGCCTGGATCGACCTGCGCAGCTTTGCCGTGGCCGGCGCCAATGGAGCGCTGTATAGGGATCCGGCCCGCCGCGGACAGCTTAAGCCCGAGGCGGTGTGGGAGATCGAGCGCGGGTTGGCGTTGCCAGGAACGCGCTTATACGAGGCAATGAGCGTGCGTAGCGCGTGGTACCAGGCACTCCGCGTGTTGTTCGAGCGCTATGACTATTTGGTGTTGCCTGCTGCCCAGGTCTATCCCTTTGATGCCGAATTGGATTGTCCGCATGTTATCGACGGTCGTGACATGGACACCTATCACCGCTGGATACAAGCCGCGGTCCCCGCCGCGATGGCAGGACTGCCGGCGCTGGCTGCGCCCGCTGGCTTTGGCCCGGGCGGCCTGCCCGCTGGCCTCCAAATCATTGGCCCCGTCCAGTCCGACGCCACCGTACTACAGATTGGCCACGCCTATGACCAGGCCGGCGGCTTCTCGCGTGTGCGCAGCACGTGGCTGGGAAAGGCGTGGGACGCTGCCGCCCCTAGCGGTCTCCCGAATTGAACCGTATTTATTTCCGAACCGTAGGCAGGGAGTTGATCCACCGATGACAAAAATTTCTCTGAAGCCCTTTTTCGTAGGCACCGGCCTGACGGTGATGCTGGCCACGGCGCCGGTCGCTGCGCAGGCGCAGTCTTATCCCGACCGTCCGATCAAGCTGGTAGTGCCATTCGCCGCCGGCGGCGCCACTGACGTGCTGGGCCGACTGCTTGCGGCGGGCCTCTCCCAAAAGCTTGGCCAGGCCGTCGTGGTCGAGAACAAGCCAAGTGCCAGCACGGCGATCGGCGCCACCCAGGTGGCTAAGGCTGCGCCAGACGGCTACACTCTGCTGCTTGGCTCGAGCACCACGCTCACACTGAACCCGACGATTCGTCAAAACCTGAGCTACGACCCGGTCAAGGGCTTCACGCCGCTGGGGCTGATCGCCGACTTGAGCCTGGTGCTGCTGGCCAACGCCGAGATTCCGGTGAACTCGCTCAAGGACTTGGTGATCCAGACCAAGGCTCAGCCTGACAAGTTCTCCTATGGCTCGTTCGGTACCGGATCCTCAGTTCATTTCGGCGGCGAGATGCTCAAGTCGGCTACCGGCGTTCATATGGTTCACGTGCCGTTTAACGGAAGCGCGCAAAGCCTAACCGCGCTGGCCGGCGGTCAGGTTCAGGTTGCGGTCGATAGCGTGGTCGCCAGCCTGCCACTGATCAAGGGTCGCAAGATCAAGCCGGTAGCGGTGTTGTCAGCGCAGCGGCAGCCCGCGCTGCCCGAGGTACCCACAGTGGCCGAGAGCGGCTATCCGGGCTTCCAGATGGGGTCGTGGTTCGCGCTGCTGGCGCCCGCCGGACTTGCGGCACCGGTGCAGGAGAAGCTAGAGAAGGCCCTGGCGGAAGTTGCGACGGCGCCCGCGATCAAGAGCCGGATGCTTGAACTCGGCCTGACGCCGGCCTACGGCAACGGCGTGGCGGTCAGGGCGCGCACCGAGAAGGAACTTCCTGAGATGCGGGCGCTGGCGGCACGGGCCAATATTCGCGCCGAGTAAGGGGTGAGCCACGACGGAGGGCCCCGCGTGCTGGAAAAGCGGGAAGCGCCCGGTGAACCCGTCTTGAAGGACAGCAAGAGAGCAAGGAGTATCGTAAGCGCCCGGCGAACACACCTTGATCGGGGGGATATTGAGGGCGAGGATCGTGTCCATCTAAATTTGGCATGGAC
>NZ_JBIUHC010000254.1:0-9126 GCF_044627735.1 Cupriavidus sp. CuC1
TGTGTCCACTAAAAATAGTGGACACATCCTGCACCGTTTCAGCCTTGTACTCTATGTGCGCTAAATTTCGCGCTTACGTAGTTTGGACATGGGAGTTCTCCTGTTCATTTGAGACTGCGATCCTGCGACAATCCGCAGTCTGCGCCGCGAGTTGATTCAATTAGATTGACGTTGTTTGACGGCGTTGTTTTTGTGATTTCGACGCCATGGAACGAACTATAGCAGCGAGAGTTTCGCCAAAAGTGATCGATTCGCGCACATGTTATTCAAATATTTTGAATTTCGAAGCTCGTGAAACGGACGCTGCGGAGTGCGGTGAGGGATGCGACTGCGCGCCTGCCAGACCCTTCGCGTTCATACAAGCCCGATTAGCGCTCCATCAGACGAACCGTGGGATGGGTCCTCGCTGCGGCGTCTGGCCCGGTAGCACGATCTCTTCCCGATCAATGTAGCACCACCCCCATCCCTCAGGGGGGTCATATCCCTCAATGATTGGATGTCCGGTTTTCTCGAAATGCGCGCGGGCATGCTTGAGGGGAGAGTTATCGCAGCAGCCAACGTGACCGCAGGTTCGGCACAACCGAAGATGCACCCACGGGCTGCCCACCTTGAGGCATTCTTCACAACCCAGGGCGCTTGGCACGACATCACGGATCGTATCCGCATGATCACAGGTCTTCATGCCACCTCCTTTGTCAGTTTGCTGAGGTAACCGTGGATCTGGGAGATGGCAGCGGCACCATCGCCGACCGCAGCGGCAACTCGCTTGGTCGAGCCAGCGCGGACGTCGCCGATTGCAAAGACTCCAGGCATGCTGGTCTCGAGAGATAAGGTCGATGCGCCAGTAAGAATGAAGCCCTTGTCATCCGTCGCAATCGAGTCGTTGAGCCAGCAGGTATGCGGCGTCGCGCCGATGAACAGGAACAGGTGGCAGATATCGCAGTGCGTCGAGGTGCCGCTGGCGCGATCGCGAACGGTGGCGCTGGCGAGCATGTCGCCAGTGGGGGCGAGTCCGGTCAGATCCGTACCGACATGAATCTCCACGTTGGACAGTGCCGAGATGCGGTCGATGAGGTAGCGGGACATCGTCTCCGACAGGTCTCGCCGGACGAACACGTGAAGTCGCTTCACGTGTGGCGCGAGAAACACGATCGCCTGGCCCGCCGAGTTGCCGCCGCCGACAAGAGCGATTTCCTTGCCGGCACACAAGCGGGCTTCGATCGGGGATGCCCAATAGGAAACTCCGGAGCCCTCGAAATGCGCGAGACCGGCAATGTCGGGGTGTCGGTAGGCGGCACCTGAGGCAATCACGATAGTACGCGCGGCCACTGTCGAGTCGTCGGATAGCTTGAGCGTCAGCCGATCCTCGTGGCGATCGAGCCGCCCGACGCTCACAGGGATGGCCACCTCAGCCCCGAATTTGAGGGCCTGGGTGAATGCGCGGCCAGCGAGCGCCTGTCCTGAGATGCCTGTAGGAAAGCCAAGATAATTTTCGATTCGCGCCGACGCGCCGGCCTGGCCGCCCATGGCGCGCTCGTCCAGAACGATCACCGAGAGGCCCTCCGAAGCGCCATAGACCGCTGCGGCCAACCCGGCCGGTCCCGCGCCGACGATGGCGACGTCGTAGGTTTTCTGCTGCTCGATCTTGGGGATGATGCCGAGACAGGCCGCCAGCTCGCGCTCATCGGGCCGCTTCAGCACGTTGCCGCTAGGGCAGACCACCAGCGGCAGGTCGGTGGGGAGAAGCGCCATCCGCTCAATAAAACTGCGCCCACCGCCATCGACTTTGGGATCCATGACGTGGTTGGGATAGCCGCAGCGGGTCAGGAAGCCCTGGAGGCGCAGAAGATGCGCATCGTCTGGCGCACCAATCAAGATCGTGCCCGAGCCGCCGTGTTCGATCAGCCTGACACGGCGCAAGATCAGCGCGCGCATGACGATCTCACCGACCTCCGCCGACCCGATCATCAGGGCTCGCAAATGCGGCGGATTGAACGGAAGCAGCGTAGCGCCATCAGGACCGGCTCGCGCCGAGGCGATCGACGCACGGCCGTCAATCTGGCTGACCTCTCCCGTGAACTGCCCTGCTCGATGGGTGGTGATTGGCGTTTCCTCGTCAAGACCATCCCGGCGCTGAACGTCGATCGAGCCATCCAGCACGAGCCAGACGGGCACATTCCTCTCCCCCGTGGCGAAGACAATCTCACCCGACGCAAAATACCGCGGCGGACCGCTTGCGAACCGGCGCGCCGCCTCAACCTGGATCGGTGTCAGGACGGGGAATATCTGGTGCCTGCGCTCTCCGTCACCGCCTGTATGCTGCTGGATCATATGAGCGTTCTCCTCTCGAGAGCGGCGTCCTGAGGATTCATTGCCACGAGCCGTCAGCTTCGGGAAGGTTGGCGGTTGTCTGCGTGAACCAGATCAGCGTCACGCGAGGCGAGTTTCGATCGGCAACCCGGCTCTCAACGTCTTCGTTACGGGCGTGCGCTCGGCAATCTCCGCCAGACGCGTTTTCTGGCTGTCCTCCAGCCCCTTGATCACAAGCGTCCGCTCGATGCGGAGCTCGTCTGTCCCAAGAAGCCGCAGGGAGACTTCGAGCGACTCAAGGACCCAACCTTTACGTTCGGCATACATCTTGAGCGTGATGGCGGTGCACGCTCCCAAGCTTGCAAGCAATAAATCGTAGGGGGCCGGTCCAGCCCCTTGTCCGCCGAGCGCGTGGGGTTCATCGGCCGTGATTGCGTGGCCCGATACGACGATGTTCGTGCGATAGGGCGTCGATCCAATCTGCGCGGTGCCGTGTGTCATGGTTCCTGTCTCCACTGCACGATGGGGATGTGGGATGAGCTTGTTTTGCTAGAGTATTCTCGCAACGCGTCTGATATATCAATCAACCTTTAGTATGGTCGCTCGGCTCCGCGGCATCTCGGGATACTCAAATTCAAGAAGCGCGACGTTGCTGGGATCGGAGCTGGCATCACTCATGGCCACTACACCTTTGGCGCATTGAATCAGGCGTTCCAGAGCGACGTGCTGTCGCTGGCAGCCGGGATTGCACGGGAAGCGCAGGTCATGAGCGAGCTGGCGGCAGGCCATAGGGAAGAGGCAGGCTGAAGCTGGGGCTACCGGCAAGAAGACCGATCCCGAGCGCCGTTCGGCGCATTCAATTCGGGCTGGCCAGGCGTGCGCTGCTTCCTGGCCGGCTCCATACACGCTTCATAAGACAAGCGGACCTTGTCAGTAGGCGCCCCTCAAAGATACGGGTGTAGATTGAGACCGCCGTACACGTTGCTTGTTGGAAGCCGTCCTCTGTCACCGCGATCCAACGCCGCCCCCCCTGAACGGCATCGTCGCATCCAGCCATGACTCGTAACCCTAACTGGCTGTAGCTGCCACATTGGCCCGCGCCTTATGCAATTTCTTGTAACTGTCGATCAGGCGGTGGTGCCTATCGAAACCCTCCAGTTTCATACTCGTTGGCGTTAACCCGAAGAAGCGCACGCTGCCGTCCACTGACCCCATTACCGCGTCCATCCGAGCGTTGCCAAACATCCGACGGAAGTTGACCGCGTAGTCGTCTAGTTCCAGGTCGTCATCGAGCAGCACCTCCAGCACCACATTCAAGGCCTGGTAAAACAATCCGCGCTCGACCGTGTTGTCGTTGTACTGCAGGAAGGCTCCTACCAGCTCTTGCGCCTCCTCAAACTGCTGCAGGGCGAGATGAATCAGCAGCTTCAACTCGAGAACTGTCAGCTGCCCCCAGTCCGTATTCTCGTCAAATTCGACGCCGATCAAAGTGGCAATATCGGAGTACTCATCCAGCTCACTGTTACCCAACCGCTCAAGCAGATCCTCCAGGCCAGCATCGTCCAGGCGATGCAAGTTCAAAATGTCGGCGCGGAACAACAGCGCCTTGTTTGTGTTATCCCAGATCAAATCCTCTACCGGGTAAACTTCCGAATAACCAGGCACCAAAATCCGGCAGGCTACGGCACCCAGCTGGTCATACACCGCCATGTAAGTCTCTTTGCCCATGCCTTCGAGAATGCCGAACAACGTTGCGGCTTCCTCGGCATTGGAGTTTTCACCCTGGCCAGAAAAATCCCACTCAACAAACTCGAAATTCGCCTTGGCGCTGAAAAAGCGCCACGACACCACGCCGCTGGAATCGATGAAGTGCTCAACAAAGTTGTTTGATTCCGTCACGGCGTTACTGACAAAGGTGGGCTGAGGCAAATCGTTCAGGCCTTCAAAACTGCGCCCCTGCAGCAATTCCGTCAAACTCCGTTCCAGCGCCACCTCGAAGCTTGGGTGCGCGCCGAACGAGGCAAAGACACCACCTGTGCGCGGGTTCATCAAGGTGACGCACATCACCGGATAGGTCCCGCCCAGCGACGCGTCCTTTACCAGCACCGGAAAGCCCTGCTCTTCCAACCCCTGAATTCCGGCCAGAATGCCAGGGTATTTCGCCAGCACTTCGTGCGGCACATCAGGCAATGCGATTTCACCTTCCAGAATTTCGCGCTTTATCGCTCGTTCGAAAATTTCGGACAGGCATTGCACCTGCGCTTCAGCCAGCGTATTACCGGCACTCATGCCATTGCTGACGAATAGGTTTTCGATCAGGTTGGACGGAAAATACACCACTTCGCCGTCCGACTGCCGCACATACGGCAGCGAACAGATACCGCGCTGTACACTGCCGGAGTTGGTGTCGTACAGATGCGAGCCATGCAACTCGCCATCGGAATTATAAATTTGCAGGCAGTACGCATCCAGAATTTCAGCCGGCAGCGCATCCTCCGGGCCAGGCATGAACCAGCGCTCGTTCGGGTAATGAACAAACGCCGCATTGGCGATGTCCTCGCCCCAAAACGTACCGCCATAGAAATGGTTGCAGTTCAGGCGCTCGATAAACTCTCCTAACGCCGACGCCAACGCGCTTTCTTTGGTCGCTCCCTTGCCATTGGTAAAACACATCGGCGAGTGCGCATCGCGGATATGCAGCGACCACACATTGGGAACGATATTGCGCCACGAAGCGATTTCAATCTTCATGCCCAGATCCGCCAAAACGCCCGACATATTGGCGATGGTTTGCTCCAACGGCAGATCCTTGCCCACAATATAGGTGCTGGCGTCAGAAGCCGGCTTCAACGTCAGCAACGACTGAGCATCCGCATCTAAGTTCTCTACCTCTTCAATGACAAACTCGGGTCCGGCTTGCACCACTTTTTTCACCGTACAACGCTCGATAGAGCGCAAAATACCTCGGCGGTCCATTTCCGAGATATCCGGCGGCAGCTCAACCTGAATCTTGAAAATCTGTTGGTAACGGTTTTCCGGATCAACAATATTATTCTGCGACAGGCGGATATTTTCGGTAGGAATATTGCGGGTTACGCAGTACAACTTCACAAAGTAAGCGGCACACAAGGCCGATGAGGCCAGAAAATAATCGAAGGGACCAGGCGCCGAGCCATCGCCCTTATAACGGATAGGCTGGTCGGCCACTACCGTGAAGTCATCGAACTTAGCTTCAAGACGTAGTTTATCGAGAAAGTTGACTTTAATTTCCACGGGAGAATTCCAAAAATGGTGCTAAAAATGATGTAGCCGCTACTATCTGCCGCCACGCCGGTGCCGTGCAATGCATCGATGCTTTCCACAAACGCTGCCGCATACGGATAATTTGACAGGGGAACGCCACGGCGCAAGACATGGCTGGAACCGGCGAACTTCCATGTGCCATGGCGATATCCACGGCAACGCCAAGTGCAGTTGTACCAAACTGAATCGCCACGAGTTGCTCCAACACTCTCCAGAATGCGAGAACTACCAGGCGACAATCCGAAATATAAAGCCCTGTAAAAACAGGGCTTTAATAGTCAATCAACTAGCGAATAATGTTTCCCAACGGGAATTTCACTCCCACTCGATCATCAACAGGCCGCCCAAACCCGCATGGTTAAAGGGACTGGCCGCGATCGGCATGGGCCTTTACCGTCGCTTTACCGTCGGCCGCGCTGAACTTTTGCTGGTGCGGGAGATGGAGCGATTTGCGGGGCGACGACTCTGACCGCCCCATTATAAATCAACTCAGAGGATACAAAAGGTGCTGTGCCCTGTCCGCCCTCCGCCAAAAGTGGCATCACCGATTTCCGGGGAAGGCCGCCCGAGTTTTGAAGAAGAAGTAGCGGTCAGTGCCGAAGCCACAGACCAAGCGCTTGATCACCTTGATGTGGTTGGCAACGCCTTGCACCAGATTGGTGCTCAGGGCGCCAGCGGGCGCGAACCGGCCGGGCCCGATCTGCAGGTACTGCTGATTGAATTGCCGCAACTCGCGCGCATGATCGTCAGGACCGTCGAAGTGACTGACGCTGACATGGGGCGAATTCAACAGGGATGAGGCCGATCGGGTACCCAACGGGAAGTCGTTCGGCAAAAGCACTATGCAGGGATTCCCTCCATGCTGAGGAGCTTCAGCCGCTGCACCTTGCCAGATGGTCCCTTGGGCAGCTCGTCGACAAAGCGGAAAGACCTGGGTGTCTTGTACGCGCCGAGCTCGTTCCTGCAAAACGATCTCAATTCGTCCTCCGTGCATCGTTCTCCGGGTTTAAACACAATGCACGCCATCAATTCCTGACCGTAATGCTCGTCCGGAACACCCACCACTGCAGCCTCCAGCACAGCCGGATGCTTTAGCAATGCCTCGTCTATCTCGCGAGGCGCGATGTTTTCGCCTCCCTTGATGATGAGTTCCTTGATCCGGCCCGTGACGAAAACAAAGCCATCCGGGTCCAGGTATCCAAGATCTCCGGTATGGAGCCAGCCTTCGGCTGTAAGCGTTCTGGCGGTTTCCTCCGGGCTCTTGTAATACCCCTTCATCACGTTCCGTCCACGCACCATGATTTCGCCCGCCTCGCCCGAAGCGAGCGCCCTTCCCTCGCCATTGACAATCTTGACGTCATTGCCAAAGGCACGCCCGGGACTGCCGATCTTGCGCTGTGAAGGGTCTAGTGGATTGGTGAAGCACGGCGCGGCCGTTTCCGTGAGCCCCATCGTTTCGATCACCCCGATCCTGAATGCGTCCTCAAAGGCGCGATGCTGGCTGGGCGGCAGCGGAGCGGAGGCCGAGCGACAAAAGCGGACCCGGCTGAGATCCAGGCCATTTCCCGCCGGATCCGCGCCATTCAACAGGTAGGAAATCATGGTCGGAACCACATTGATCCAGGTGCATTGGTTCTGTGCCACCAGGCCCCAGAAACCGGAGACCCGAAATCGATGCGGTAGAACGAGGCTTCCACCATGAACCAGCGGCGATGTCGCGGTCACGATCTGGGCATTGATATGGTAAAGGGGCAAGATCGCCAAGACCCTGTCCTGCACTCCCAATTCGTGGGCAGCGGATACGTACTGCCCACCCGACACCACGGACCGGTTCGCCAGCACGACCCCCTTCGGCTTACCGGTGGTGCCAGATGTGTACATCATCAGTGCATCGTCCTCTTCGCCCACGGGTGGCAGCTCCACGCTCCCATCTGACACCGGGATGAACTCCTGCGCATCGACATCGCACAGAACGATCTGGATATCCCGCGTCACGTTGGCCAGCGCAACGCTAAGGCGCTCCAACTGGTCGGGCGCGACAAATACGATCCTGGCATCGCTGTGATTCAGTACGTACTCGAGCTGCGACGGGTGCGCGAGCAGATTCAGCGGTGTCGCGCAAAAGCCGCCGTACATCACGCCAATGAACAGCCGGCAGGTTTGGAAGCCGTTGTGCATCAGCATCGCCACCTTGTCGCCCTTCCGGATACCCTGGCCGAGAAGGAAGCGTGCCAGCTCGCGAGAGGACTTCCGCAAGCCAGCAAACGTCATGCTCAGATCGGGTTCCGGCGCAATCAGGTAAATCGCATCCGGTCGTTCTGCGGCCTGAAAGTCGACATAATCTCGAATGGTGCGCAGCATGTCCATACTCCTTACGTTCAAGCGGTACAAGGTTTCTGTCTGATTCTCGCTGGATCGATTAGCCATGCTTACGTAGGTACTCACCAAATAGTTCCTGCTCCGAGGGAACCCGCTCAGGGAGCCTTCGCACGATACGTGTGATGTTGAGGAAATTCCGGTAATCCATGTTTTCGGAGAAATTGTTGCCACCCCATGTACCGCAACCCATGGAAAGCGAGAATGGCAAACCGTTCTCGAAACTGCCGCCAGTGGCGAAGCAATGCGCCTGATTGACAATAACCCGGCAAACAGGAAGTTCATTTCCCACCCGCAGGATGTGGCCATCATCCGATGTATGAATTCCCACCGAATGACCCGCCCCTCCGTGCCTTCAAGGAGGTTCCTCAACTGCTGGCAATGGCCACTCAGCATCATCCGGAATTGCGATCGGCAATCACCCCTGCTAGAGAGACCGTGGCGAACAGTGACCTTTACAAGGTGCTTAGTAAAACCAGAAATTTTCTGGTTTTACTAAGGCATGCTTGAACTCGAAAGCCATGGCAGCGCAGGAACTACAGAGGGAAATAAAGTCAAGATTTCATTCCCGTGCGCGTCCACCCTTGGGAAAGTAGCGACGAAGCGTACGCGCGTTACAAGGAGATTTGTCGCAGCGACAAGATGATGCGCAAATTGATCGGTCCGGACTGCGATTCATCGCCCGCCATCTGGCGTACTTGGATTATTAAAGATTTCCCCGGTCGCGACCTGTTGGAAGTCGCGTTCGAGGCTTGGGCGCGGCTGGGCGAAGTGCTTTCGGCGACCGTTCAAGCACAAGGAGCAGAACCTCTCGACCTAACTATGCCGTGCTGACATGAGCCAGCACTAGTGAAGGTCAAACGCTTTAGTCAGCGCGAATTCTTCCTGGAAGTTGATGGGATTGACTTGGATGAGGAAGAGCGGAGGTGGCGGGAAGAGAAAAGGCGGCGCGAAACTACGACCGGTCGACATGCTAATAAGGGCTCGATGTAATACTGCCATGCCGTTACTTTAATAGTGTGCAAACCTGAACATTCAGACTGGCGCAAGGCGAATGGTAGGTAAGCGCCCGGCGAACACACCTTGATCGGGGGGATATTGAGGGCGAGGATCGTGTCCATCTAAATTTGGCATGGA
>NZ_JBIUHC010000255.1:0-8757 GCF_044627735.1 Cupriavidus sp. CuC1
CGTGGACGAAGTCCGCCGATGACATCCTCGCCAGCATCAGGCGATTTTGTCTACGAATTTCTGACGCAGGACACTAGGGACCAAGCTCTCAAATTGGCCAGCCTCTCAAACCTGCCCGTGACCAGACCAGGGCCAAGGCCGTCTGGGGCCATCGGCGCCGGGTGCAAATAGAGTTGTTCGATCGGCGGCTGTGCGAGCCGATGGGCCCCGTACGCGTTCCCTCGATGGCCCAACTCGCGGCCCTCGAGTCCTGGCGGCGTTGGCCAACGCGCGCAAACTTTGGAGGCGGTTTCTAGCGCACCGTCCCCGCGCGCTCCGGTCCAAGCCCTCCTGGCGGGGTAGCGGTCGGGTGGCCTGAGCAGGCAGGGCTCAATGCGGAGCGCTTGGCAGAGTGGCGGGGAGGCCGCTCGACTGCCAGATCTACCTCGACATTGAGCGGGCTTCCACGCCCCCAATAGTGACTGAGTTGCTCATGAGAGATGGCAGTCTTTCGCGGTTCTGACAACTTGACGTCCCCATCGGGCGGTCGGAACGACATTATCCCGCTGCTTGCGGCGCCGTTACCTGCCCACCCGGCCGCATTAGAAAAACTAGTGGGCGCTGCTTACGGTACTAGTAGCTTTCAACAATATCACCTACCACTTAGCAGGCTCCGGAACTTCGCACGGTCCATCTACGTCCATGCTTGTGAACTCGGCCGGGCCGACGACCTCGAGGTATTCCATATCGGGCGAGTAGTCGAAGAGGAAGTGACGAATGCCAGGTCGTTGATGCACACAATCCCCAGCCGACACCAACGTTTCCTTGTCCTCGTACATGAACTTCGCCCATCCTTTCAACATGTACACCATGTGAAAGTCCGCACCATGGACGTGCCAACCCGTGCCGAGTTCGGGAGCGCGGTTGGCACGTACAAGGTGTGCGATGATCTTGCCGTTTGTCGCATGGGCGATGCCCAGATCACGATAGGTAAAGAAATCGCGCAGTCCGCCCGCAGTGAATTCGTTCTCATGAGCCTTTACGTGTGAGAACTTGTTGCCTTTCGAGTCCATTATTGTTGCATCCTAACTAAAAAATATCACGCCGCCGTATTGTCGGATTGGTCTGGAGAGAACTGTCGATTCAACGGCCCGCCGATGCGGGTTCGCGGCGTCATGGGTTGGGGGAAGTGATACGTCAGTCATCGCCATGGACGCTGCAAAGAATTCTGTGTGCGAGACGCAAATGCGGCTTGTCAATCATGCAGTCGCCGAAGCGCACGACTCCGGCGCTGCCGCTTGTGTTAAAGGCGTCCACCACTGCCTTAGCCCACGCGACCTCATCCTCGCCTGGCGCGAACACACGATTGATTGCCGGAATATGTGCGGGATGCCCCGCCGCCTTCGCCGCAAAGCCATCGCGTTTTGCCAGCATCGCTTCACGGTCGATGTGGCCCTCATCGCCAAGGACGGTGCTTACTGCGTCGATAGCGTCGATGCCGGCTTGCGCGGCGGCAAGCAGACACATCGTGCGGGCTACAGAAAAAGGCGAGGTCAGTTCCCTGCCAGAGTGAGCTGAAAATGCGCCTATTTCCGCCGCAAGGTCATCGACTCCCCACATTAGCGCCCGCAGACGCATTGGAGGCTCGCGGTACGAAGCAAGCCCAAATATGCCTTCGGACGTCTCCGTAGCCATGGCAATAATCTCCGTCCTGTGCTTGCCATCGAGATAGGCATGCTCGAATGCTGCAAGGTAGTCACTAAGACGGTATACATCTGCCGCATTCCGGCATTTGGGTAGAACTATCGCGTCTGGTGCGAACGGCACGACTGCCCTAAGGTCGTCCAGGATGTGTCGTGTTGCCAAGCCGTTTACGCGAATGCAAAGGTAGGCACCCATAGTTTCACGGTTGTTCGCGAGGAACTCAACCAGCGTTGTGCGGGCGCTGCGCTTGCCGGTTTCCGCAACGGCATCCTCCAAGTCGTACACGAGCGCGTCCGCGCCTGACCGAAGGGAAGAGGCGAGCTTCCTTGGGCTATCTGCCGGAACGAACAGGAGGGATTTGATGGACGCTGGTCGATTTGACGGCATAGGTTCTTCCTTCGGAGTCTCCGTACTGCTTGCGGTGCCGCAGCGAGCGCCCGTCTACTTCGCGCGACGGCCGTCGCCGCCATTCCTTGCAGCCTACTTCGGTGCCGCGCCGGAGGCACGCACCAGCTTCCCCCACTTTTCAGAATCTGCTCGCAGCATTGAGGTCAGTTGGTCGCCAGACAAATCCAGCGGCTCAAAGGAAGCCAACGCCAGCGCGTCGGAAACATACTTGGTCTTGGTAGCTTTGCGGAGGATATCTTGCATCGTTGCGACAACTGCCGGCGGCGTGTTCGCTGGGAAGTACGTGGCATGCCAGCCCGTTAGCTCGTAATTCACCACACCTTGTTCACGAAATGTAGAAACGTTAGGAAGGGCATACATACGCGTGGAGCCAGTGGTGGCAAGCGGCCGAAGTCTGCCACTCTTGTATTGAGGCGCGCCAGTAGCTGCGTCGTTCATGACGAAGTCCACCTGTCCCGCGGCTAACGCGGTAGTCGCCTCTGCCATGCTCTTGTACGGCACTGAGAGGAGCTTGATGCCGGCCAGGTGCTCCAACATCTCCATCGCCAACCGAGTCGAAGTGGTGGCGCTGCCATAGGTGTATTTCCCCGGGGCGCTTCGCGCTGCATCGATGAGATCCCGGGCAGACTTGAACGTCGTCGACGGGCCTGCGTTCAGGACGAGCGAAAACTTGGCGATACCGACAAGGGGGACGAAGTCTGCAACCGGGTCATAGGGAATCTGCGGCAACATGTGCATGTTCAGGACTTGGCTGGAACTATTTCCCAACAGGATCGTATACCCGTCGGCGGGCGACTTCTTGGCCGCCATCACACCTATGACCGCTTCCGCACCAGGCTTATTCTCGACGACCGCGGTGGCTCCGGACACCTCACTTATTCCCCGGGCTAACGCTCGCGCAAGGATATCGCCAGAGCTCCCGGCACCGAAAGGAACAATAATCTTGATTGGTCGAGACGGATACGTCTCTGCCCATGTCGAGCTGCAGACTGCAAGGAGGAGTACCGCTAAAATTCGAAATAATCTCATTTATTGTCTCCAAAGTACTTTTCTTATCGAGCGGAACCCTCGAGGAAACTGAGGATTCGCCGAACACATTTATGATGTCGCTATGCGCTTGAGGCCAATGGCATTCACGGATGAATCGCTAACTAATGAAGTCGAAGCCCGGTGCATTCGGATCGGTGTGTTGAGCCTGGTACGACCTTGCGGTAGCATAGGCACGATTGCGTACACTGCCACTTGCAGAGCATTAGGCCGCGGCCAACGTGGCGCCGCACTCAAGACTTCGCTGCCTTGATGGCGTTTTGAAGGCGATCCGGATCGACTGCGATCTTCACGCCGGCCCTCTCAAGTTGTAGCTTCAGGAATGCGCGGGAATCCTGCTCCCCGAGACCTCGGGCCAGGGCTTCGGTCATCTCTTCCAGAGTCATGTTGGCCAGCCGCATTGGCACGCCCAGCTCCTTGCCTACGGCGGTGCACAGCGTCACGTCCTTGTGGGCCAACTTGAGAGCGAACGCCGGGGTCTCGTACTTCCCCGGTAGGAACTGGTTCGTGAGCATGAACAGAGGAGACTGCTTGCCGACCATGCCCAGTCGCATGGCCTCCCACAGCTCCAACGGATCCACGCCACCCTTCACTGCCATCGAGAACACTTCGGCCATCGTCAGCATGATCATGTAGCCCGCCGTGTTGTGGGCCAGCTTCGTGATCGTGCCAGCGCCGATGGGGCCGACATAGCGCGGCGCATTTCCGATGGCCCGCAACAGGTGGAGGTGTTGGTCGTAGATTTCCTTGTCGCCGCCGACCCAGAATGCCAAGTCACCCGATGCCGCGCCTGCAGGGCCGCCACTGATCGGTGCATCCAGCATGGTCCCGCCCTTCTGCTTGAACTCGGCATGGATGCGCCGAGCGAGCGAGAGTGAACTTGTCGACAGTTCAAACAGGACAAGGCCCGCAGACATGTTCTCCAGCACACCGTCCTGGCCGAGCACGACCTCCTCGACCTGGACAGGTCCCGGCAACGACGTGAACAGCACACCCACCTTCCGGACGAGTTCCCCCACGGTGGTGGCCCGCTCGGCGCCTTCATCGATCAGCGGTTGGGCTGCTTCGGGATTTACGTCGAAGACCACGAGCTGCACGCCTGATTTGAGCAGGTTGCGCGCCATACCCTGGCCCATTTTTCCCAGGCCGATGAATCCCACCTTCATAGTTCACTCCTTAGAAATATCTTGTGTTCGATGTGCGCCGCCGCTCAGCGGCGGACCAGTCCGGTATCTGCCTGTGAGTGGGCGACTCCGCGCCAAACTCGCCTCGCTGCCTGCACGGCTTGTAGTCGCCGAATGTAACCACCGGGTCGGCCTCGCCGTATGTGTTCATACAAACGGCTCCGGCTCGCCAGTCACGGTGTGACCTAATGTGCGCAAGAGATGGTGCGGATCCATTTCGTCCCTAATTTACGAAGGCGCCGAGCAGATGGACTGAATATACGAGTCGCCGCCGGACTCGCACAAGGCGTTCCGGCGATAAGGAGCTTCGCGCTGATTGGCAAGGTCCGTGCCCTTGCGTGGCTCTGCGCGGCGGCGTAGCCAACATGCGCTGCGCGCCGATTGGGATGGGTTCTACCGAAGGCACAGATGTGAGTCACTCAACGTATTGGTCGGTGGCCCTAGCGGCGCCGAGGGCGGGATCGCGCTATGTGTCGGTGCCTGGGGACGGAGGAGCGTCGCCATCGGTCAAGGTTTCCCAGCCGCGAAGCAGCGAGACCAGTAGGTCAAGCGGGACACTCATGATGCGCAGTGAAGTGCCTGCAGGCGACATGTCGAGGTTCGGTACCGATCACGGCGATGGTGGAGGATCCGATCCCAAGCCCACCTGTTCAACAATGGCCCATAGCAAGCCGCCATTGAGCGGATGGGAGGCACTTTGTAATCAAGCTAGTTGGCGGATTGTGCATCACGAGTGCAGAACCACTCCGCGCAGACCTTTGCTCTGGCAGCAAGGATCCTTGCCACCAGGCCGCCTATGCAGTCATACCCCCGCTCCCTAGAATTCTCGTCATCAAGTCGGATGTTCAAGTGCAGGGATTCTGCGACCCAGGGGAATGATGATGGAAGAAGAACTGACCGTGAGCCGGACGCGCTCTGGCTACGCCGGCGACGCGGAGTATGTCGCGCAATGGCTGGATGAATTCGAGACGGCGCTGCACGCCGGCGACCGGGTCGCTTTGGCCTCGCTCTTTGCCGATGATTGTCACTGGCGTGACCTGCTGGCCTTCACCTGGAACATCACGCCTCACGCCGGTAAGGCGGCGATCGTGAACCGGTTGATCGAGGTCCAGGCCGGGATCCAAGCGCAGCACTTCGGGCTTGCGAAGGGCCGCACCGCGCCGCGCCGCGTCAAGCGCATCGGCATCGAGGTTATCGAAGCCATTTTTGAGTTCGAGACGAAGGAGGGCCGTGGGCATGGCGTGGTTCGCCTCCTGGCCGCCCAGCCTGACAAGGCCTGGGTGATCATGACCTCCCTCGAGGAACTGAAGGGCCACGAGGAGCCGATCCATGAGCGCCGCCCCGGCGGCTCGGCATATTCACGCAATTTCGGTGGTGAGAACTGGGCGGATCGACGCGCGAGAGAACAGGCGTTCGCCGATCGCGAGCCCGCGGTCCTGATCGTCGGAGCCGGCCAGGCGGGGCTGAGCGTAGCCGCGCGACTGAGATTGCTGGGCGTGGATGCGCTTGTGGTGGACAAGCTGCCGCGCGTCGGTGATGTCTGGCGCGAGCGATATCACTCCCTGGCTTTACACAACCAGCTTGCGCTCAACCACCTGGCCTACATGTCCTTTCCGCCGAATTGGCCGAAGTATCTTCCCAAAGACATGCTGGGAAACTGGTTGGAGACCTATGCGGGGGCCATGGAGTGCAATGTCTGGAGCGGCACGACATTCCTCGATGGCACTTACGATGAATCTGGCGGCCACTGGCTTGCTCGGGTGCGTCGCGCCGACGGGTCCGAGCGTGTGCTGCGCCCGCGACATCTTGTTTTTGCAAACGGCATTGTCGGTGCACCCAAGCCCGCTAAGGCGCCGGGCCTCGAAGACTTCAAGGGCGAGGTGGTGCACACGCATGGCTATCGCGACGGTTCCGCATGGCGCGGCAAGAACGCACTGGTGCTTGGCGCGGGCACCAGTGGCCATGACATCGCTCAAGACCTCCAAGCCAATGGCGCCAACGTCAAGCTGATCCAGCGGGGTTCGATCACCGTGGTCAGCGTTAAGGCGGCGAGCATCAACCACTCGCTGTACTACGACGAAGGCCTGCCGCTGGGGGACTGTGACCTGATCGCGGCATCCGGCACTTACCCGCTGCTGGTGCGTGGCTACCAGATGGCAGTCAAACGCATGCTCGAGATCGACAAGGACCTGATTGCGGGTCTCGACGCAAAAGGGATGAAGCTGGACATGGGCGAGGACGGCACCGGGCATCAGATGAAGCTACGCCGGCGTTTTGGGGGCTATTACCTCAATTGCGGCTGTTCGGACCTGATCATCAGCGGCGAGGTGGGTCTGCTGCAATACGAAGACATCGAGCGCTTCGTCGCAGACGGCGCGCTGATGAAGGACGGTCGTGTCGAGAAGGCCGATCTGCTGATCACCGCTACCGGTTACCAGAATCAGCAGGAAGTGGTCCGCGAGATCCTCGGCGATGAGATTGCCGACAAGGTAGGCCAGATCTGGGGGCTCGACGACGATGGGGAACTGGCGAACATGTTCAAGCCGACGCCCCAGAAGGGCCTGTGGTTCATGGGTGGTGGTTTCGCGCATGCACGTATCTACTCGCATTACGTCGCGCTGCAGATCAAGGCGCGTGAAGTAGGCTTGATCTCTTAAGAACCGGAGCGCTGAATGCTTGATTTGACTGGCAAGGTGGCCTTCGTCGCAGGAGCGGGCTCCGTCGGCGAGGGTTGGGGAAACGGCAAGGCGACTGCGGTACTTCTGGCCCGGCAAGGAGCCAAGGTGTTTGGCGTGGACATCAGCGACAGCGCGCTTTCCGGCACTACCGCTGTCATGGAGCAGGAAGGGCATAAGGAGTGGGTGGCCCGGACTTGTAACATGACCGACGGCGAGTCAGTGAAGGCGGCCGTCGAGGCGTGCCTCGCCCGCTTCGGCCGCATCGACATCCTGGTCAACAACGTGGGCGGCAGCGCTCCAGGTGATCCTGTCTCGATGACCGAGGAAGTTTGGGACGCCCAGATCAATCTGAATCTCAAGACCGCCTTCCTCGGATGCAAGCATGTGCTGCCCGTTATGGAGCGGCAGTTTGCAGCGGAGGGTAAAGGCGGCGCGATCGTGAATGTCTCGAGTATCGGCTGCATGAGCTTTCAGGTCGGCGGGCGTGTCAATGCTGCCTATGCGGCCTCGAAAGCCGGCGTGAACGCGTTCGGCCGTTCCACTGCCATTGCGTATGTCAAAAAAGGAATCCGGGTCAATACGGTAGTCCCGGGTCTCATGCATACGCCGCTCGTGGAGCACCGTTTAGTCAGCCAGCTTGGTGCGGCAGACGCGCAGCAACTCGTCGCCAAGCGCAATGCGAGCGTACCGATTGGACGCATGGGCGACGCCTGGGACGTGGCCAATGCGGTGGTGTTTCTCGCTAGCGACGAGGCCCGCTATATCACGGCGACAGAACTGGTGGTGGATGGCGGGATGACTGCGGCGCGGCCCGGCGCTTGATGCCGAAGCGGGTGGCGCGCGTGTGTGCCGCGTCGGCAGCCGCCACGCTATGCAATGACAACAAAATTAGGAGACACTGAATGAGCAGGCCTGTGATCATATCCTGCGCCCTCACGGGCGGAGGCAACACGACCGGTATCAGCCCGCACGTGCCTGTGACGCCGGAGCAGATCGCCAACGAGGCGCTGGCCGCGCGTGCCGCCGGCGCTGCCATCGTGCATATCCACGTTCGGGACCCGCAGACCGGAAAACCGAGCCGGGAACTGGCGCTCTATCGTGAAGTCGTGCGCCGTATTCGCGACGCTGGCAGCGACGTGCTGATCAACCTGACGACAGGTGCCGGCGGCCGTTATGTGCCTGACGCGGCCGACCCCAATCGCAACGCGATCGCCGGGATGGCGACCCCCGAGGAGCGGATGGAGCACGTGCTGGAGTTGAAGCCGGACATCTGCAGCCTCGACGTGGGAACGCTGAACTTCAGCAGCTACGCCTTCCTGAATCTGCCGGACCACGTGGAGCGCATGGCAAGTGCGATCCGCGAAGCTGGTGTGAAGCCGGAACTGGAAGTGTTCGATCTGGGTCACGCCGCGTTCGCGCGCCACCTGTACGAGCGCGGCCTCTTCGCCGATCCGCCGTGGCTGCAGCTCTGTCTGGGCATTCCCTGGGGGGCGCCAGCGACGACCGAGGCGATGCAGACACTGAAGCAATTGGTCCCTGCAGGCGGGTGCTGGAGCGCCTTCGGCATCTCGCGGCAACAATTCCCCATGGTGGCGCAAGCGGTGCTGCTAGGCGGGCATGTGCGCGTAGGCCTGGAGGACAATCTGTATATCGCACGTGGGCAACTCGCGCCCGGCAACGCGCCGATGGTGGAGCGCGCTGCGCGGATCATCCGGGAACTCGACGCCGAGGTGGCCACGCCGGCCCAGGCGCGCGAC